>JAZUHZ010000074.1:0-37041 GCA_045642005.1 Candidatus Avilachnospira sp. | reverse complement strand
ATCACCTTAACAAAGCTTTACAGCTTTCTTTACAGCATTTTTTCCCGGTACGCGGTGGGACTCGTTCCGGTCTCTGATTTAAATTTGTTGGTGAAATACTGAGGAGATCCGAATCCGGCTTCCGCGGCGATTTCCGCTACCGAAAGATCGGTTTCCTCGAGGAGCTGTTTGGCTTTCCGGAGCCGCATATCGCAGATCACATCGTGCAGGCTATGTCCTGTTGCTTTTTTATACAGGGTGGAAATCCGTGTTCTGGAGTAATTGAAATAGGAGGCCACTGTAGAAACGCCGGTTTCTTTCCGGTGGTAGTTTTCCCGGATATAGATATCAATCTTCCGTACGAGATAGCTTTCCATCATCGGCCGGATGGCGGCATCCTGAGAACCGAACTGCTCCTCTCCGAGACAGTCCCGGATCATAAAAATAAGGATTTGTTCGAGATAGGAACAGATGATCTGTTCGGAACCGAACGGAGCGCTTTCGAGAGAGTGGAAACTTGTGAGGTGCAGGTTGACCGTATCGATCTGAAAGGTTTCGGTCAGTTCCTCCATCATCAGATCGATCAGGGTGATATTCCGCTGACGGACGGCGATTTTCCGGTGTTCGAGCGGCATGAGACAGTCAGAGTCAGAGCAGATAAAGGATACGACAAAGGCGCTTGTATCTTTGGAAGAGGTGGTTACATCATGAATTACCCCGGGGCGGATCAATATGCATTCATTGCTTCGGAGCGTGATCCATTCATTTTCATGGTAAACGCCGAGGGAACCGGTTTTACAGAGAAGAAGCTCCCAGGCCTCTTCATGCAGATGAATATCGGTTCCCTCAATAATCTCGTTGTCAATATAGTCGGCAGTTACAATGTCACTCACGGTGAGGACACGCTGCATGGAATAGCGCCGGTACGGAGAAAGGTTCACACTGTGCCTCCCCCTTGGGACCTGCGGCTTTCGAAGATCTGGATGGCAATGCCTCCGAGGATCAGGAGAATTCCCAGCACGGAGTAGAGAGTGATTTCCTCTCCGAGGAGATAATGCGTCACAAAAAGGGATACCACCGGTGTCAGATAGGCCAGATTGGCAATTACGGAAGTATTCCCCGAGTCCATGGCAAGCGCCCATAAAAGATACGGAAGTCCGTTGCAGAAGACCCCGTTATAGGCCATCCCGAGAAGTTCTCTGATCGTGGGAGTCCGGAGAGTTCCGAGAGAAAGCGCACAGACAAAAGCGGCCACGGTACCGGAGGCGTAGGAAAGGATCACGGCTACGGTTTTGTCGTAGCTCTCCTTTTTATTGAAAACGGAGTAGAGGCTGTAGGTAAGTGCTGCACCGAGGCAGCAGAGGACGCCTTTCGGGCTTTCGAGGCGGAATCCGGAGAGTTTTCCGTTTGTTACCACGGTGAGGATTCCTGCAAATGACAGCAGTACGGCGGCTATCTTTCCGAGTGTGAGCCGTTCCTTAAGGATCACGGCAGAAAATACAATGATCAGGGCCGGCCAGAGGTCGTTAATGATAAAGGCCGTCTGGGCCGGCAGTTCTTTTGTTCCGAGGAAGTAAAAAACGTTATAAAAGAAAACTCCCAGAGAGCCGATGAGAATCATTCGAAGCGCTGCTTTGGGCGGGAGCGTTTTCAGAGAAGAAAGGCTTCCGTTCAGGATCCCGCAGATAAGCAGAATCCCGGTGGCAAAAAGGCAGCTGAAAAACAGAACATAAAAAGCATCAAGTTCATTCATCAGGAGCTTGGAGGAAGTGGACATGGTTCCCCACATCCCTACGGCAAGAACGGCTTTGGCTGCCGGATGCCCGTTATTTTTGTCTGCAGTCGGACGATTCATGGGTCCATTATAGTTATAAAAATGACAGATTGCAAATGATATTTAACAAAATCTTTAAAGCATAAAACAAATGCCTTATTTACCGGAGAAGCGGCCGCTGATATGATGAAGATGCCGGAAGGCGAATATCAATACCGAGGTGATACTATGGGACTTTATGATGAATTCAGGTTCAAACCTGCATCTTTCCTTCCCCACAGCGAGATGCCGCTGGAGGAGCTGGAGCGCATCAGGAACATCAAGAGAGAAGATATGGAGTATACCAATGAATACGGTTATTCTGTAAAAATCACGCTGGATCCCTATGCGGTAATGATGGGAGATATTTTTGCACGTATTCTGCAGTCTGATCTTGAGGATAAGCCTTTTACAATGATCTGTCCCAACCAGGATCCGGAACACTACATTCCTGTGGCGGAACTGATCAACAAGCACAATGTCAACTGCCGGAACGTCCATGCCTTTGCTATGGATGAGTGGGCCGATGAGGACGGCAATGTCGCTCCCCTTACTTACGGCGCAGGACTCGGATATTCTTTCATGAATCATTTCTATATGAGAATCCGTGAAGATCTTCGTCCCCCGATCGAGCAGTGGCATACCCACAATAATGAGAACAAGAAGGATGAGCTCTATTCCAAGCTGATCGATGAAGCCGGTGACGGCGGTGCCGATGTCATCTATTCCGCGACCGGATGGCCGGGACACACAGCCTTTGTGGATCCGAGAACCGAGGAATTCCATGCGGATTCTCTGGAAGAGTTTCTTACCTACGGTTCCAGAATCGTGACCGAGACTCCCCTTACCATTGCGGAGAATTCCCTCTTCAGCCCCATGGGAGCAGCCGGCGACGTATGGGCAGTACCGCCGAAGGCAGCGACCATCGGTCCCCGGGATGTTATGCACGCCAGAGAGAGAGTAGAGCTTCACTCCATCCTGAATAACCAGGCAGGCGATTCCTGGCAGCGGATGATCAGCCGTCTTGAACTGTACGGACCGATCTCCATGGAGTGCCCGGCTTCGATCCTCCGTCTCGGAAAGGGTACCTGCTATGTATCTGAGGCCATTGCAAGACCGTTCCGTTCCTGGTACAACGGAATTCCGGACTGGGAACTCTGATTTGCGTTTTTGATACCGGAAAGCTCTGAAATATACAAAAACGTAACAAAAAAACATTTACATTACGGTTTCGTATGATTATTATTTAGGTATGTGGCCTGTCCACATACCTTTTTCATTTTGCGCCTTCGTGCGCAATATTCAATGATATTCCGTTCAAAGGAGGGTATGCCTTATGGCATTCAGAAATGCGTGGGAGTTTAAGCCGGCTCCCTGGACAGCTTTTGCTGACAACGAGGTGCTTGACAAGGTAATGAAGATGGAATTCCCGGACCATCAGGGAAACGCGTTCGAGAATCCGGAATTCGAACTCAAGTGCGTCTATGACGCCAGAAACTATTTTTCCATCGATTTATTCCAGAGAATCCGTATGTCGGATGTCAATAACGAGAAGCTCGTTTTAGTACTTCCTTCTCCGGAGAACTCTGTCTATATGAGCTGCGTTGAAAACCTCAATAAGTTCAATGTCAGCTGCCGCAACGTGGAAGTTTTCTTCTTCGATGAGTATGCCAATAAGAAAGGGGAAGTCGCTCCCTGGCAGAGCCCGTATTCCAGAGCCGGGCAGTGGATGAAGTACTTCTATCAGAGATTAAAGGCCGAGCTCCGCATGCCCATGGAACAGATCCACTTCTGGACAAAAGAGAACACCGCCTGCTATTCCGATATGATCGCGGAAATGGGCGGAGCAGACGTGGTTTACTCTGAGATGAGCTGGACCGGTCTCCGGAATATTGACGCGGAAAGCTTTGCCGCGGAGACGATGGATGAGTTCCTCAGTAAGGGGAGCGCACTCGTGACGCCGTCTATGGAGCAGCTATGCATGGACAGCCTTCGCGGCATGTTCGGATGCTCGGGCGATATCTCCAACGTTCCTCCGTGCTCGGTGAGCATCGGACCGAAGGACCTTAAGGCCGCAAAGCTCAACATGTGCTTTAACTTCCTGTCAAGTGCCAACGGAGCCAACAACCTTCAGAAGCCCTGTCTGCAGCTTGCCATGTTCGGACCGGTCTGCCCGAAGAACCCCGGTTCCGTTCTCCGTCTTCTTCCCGGAAAGTGCTTTGTATCCATGCAGGTATATGCTCCCACGAATTTCCAGACGGACAATGAGTGGCTCGGTGAGAAGATCGAAGAGATTCGTAAAGCGGAAGGAGGATGCTGATCATGAACAGAAATTTATTTGATTTTGAAGTTCCGGACTGGTTCCCGGTGAAAGATAAACTCGTGCTCGAGTACTGCCGCAACATCCGTCGTGAGGACATGGAGACCACCAATGAGCACGGCTACTCCATCCGCATCGTTCCGCATCCGGAGAGCGCCATTGCCACAGAACTTTTCAACTGGATCTGGAGATCCGATGTGGAGGATAAGAAGACGGTTATCGTCTTCCCGAACTCCTGGAGAAACGTGTACACTTCCGCAGTCGAAATGTGCAACCAGTTCAATGTATCCGGAAGAAACCTTCACTGCTTCTGCATGGATGAGTGGGCCGATGAAAATAAAAACGTTGCTCCCATCACCTACGGTCCCTCTCTCGGCGGTCATTTCCTTCGCGAGTTCTATCTGAGCTTCCGTGAGGATTTACGTCCTCCGCTTTCTCAGATCCACTACTATACCAATGAGAATATCGGACATTATTCCGATCTCATCGATGAGACAGGAGACGGCGGCGCCGACCTGATCATCTCCGCTACCGGCTGGGTGGGACATACCGCCTTCATCGATCCCGGCATCAATGCCTTCAAGGCGGATACCCTCGAGGAGTTTATGGAGCTTCCGGCAGGTTTTGTTGATAATACAAGACTTACCGTGGCACAGAACTCTACCGGCACCAACGGCGACATCTGGCATACGCCCCGCTATTCCGTATCCATCGGACCGCGTGATGTAATGCATGCGAGAGATCATCTGGAGAGACATGACCTCGGATTCTGTATGGGTTCCGGCATGTACTCCTCCTGGGAGAGAATGATCTCCAGACTTCAGCTGTACGGACCGGTGTGCAAGGAAGTTCCTGCTTCCCTCTACCAGCTGACCAAAGGTACGATGTACGTATCCGAAAAGATGGCAGAGCCGATCGCACCCATGGACCTTGTGGAATTCTAAACCTCTGAGGCTCCGCCGGAAGGCGGGGCCTTTTTTGCAAAGAATACTGTCATTCCGGAACAGGATGTGGTATATTGATGGAAACACTTATGAAAGGACAATTTGGATGATATGAAAGCCATCGTCAATACAAAACTTGTAACTGAGCTCGGAATCATCTGGGACGCGAAGGTCCTCTGGGACGGCGCAAAGATCGTGGCGGCCGGAAGAGCGGATGAGATCGAAATCCCCGAGGGAACGGAAATTATTGATGCCGGGGGAAAGTATACGGCCCCTGGTCTTATCGATATTCATAACCATGGCGGCGGAGACTGGAAATACGCAGAGGATCCGAAGTACTGCGCCAACTGGTTTCTGCTTCACGGGGAAACCACCGTGCTGCCCACCATGTACCATAACCTCAACATGCAGCAGATGCTCGATGCAGCTGACAAGATTGATGCTTTAAAGGACAAGGGCACCGGCCGTACCATGAAATACGGCATGTATATGGAAGGACCGTTCATGCATCTTAGCGGCTCTTTCCAGTCGGAGATCGCCTGGAGCGGAGATATTAAGGAAGAGGAGTACAAACCCCTCATTGACGGTCTCGGAAAGAGAGCAGCAGTTTACGCCATCGATCCGGCCAGAGAGCATATCGAGGATGTGATGAAATATGCAAAGTCCGTAAATCCGGATGTGATCTTTGCCTACGGCCATTCCAATGCCACCAGTGAGGAGTGCCGCCGTGTCAGAAAATACGGCTGCAAGGTGCATACCCATCATGGAGATGCCGGACAGTCAAAAGGCCGTGCCCAGGGCTGCCCCGGAGCAGGATGTGATCAGTATTCTCTGATCGAGCCGGAACTTTATTCCGAGCTGATCATGGATGAGAATGCCGTTCATGTGGTTCCGGATCTGGCAAAATCCATTATCATGGCAAAAGGACCGGAGCATATCATCCTGATCACGGACTCCATGCCCAAGCAGAGCGACTATACCAATAACTGGGAAGCCGGCATCTATTACGGACCGGACCTTAACTATGACGATATCGGATATCTTGCCGGAAGCCGCATGACCCTGGAGCACGGCGTAAAGAACGTGATGACCCATACGCCGTACGGCCTCTGCCATGCCATTAATATGGCCACCATCAATCCGGCAAGAATGCTCGGAATCGACGATGAAGTAGGATCTCTGGAGCCCGGAAAGACCGCCAATATCATTATCTGCGACGATATGGTGAACATCGATAAGGTGTTCCTGGAGGGAGATCTTG
The DNA here is from genome assembly GCA_045642005.1 of Candidatus Avilachnospira sp. Taxonomy (GTDB): domain Bacteria; phylum Bacillota; class Clostridia; order Lachnospirales; family Lachnospiraceae; genus Avilachnospira. The sequence goes on along the minus strand of JAZUHZ010000074.1, from coordinate 30,724 downwards.
CCGTCACCGACGGAAAAATCGTGATGGAGTAAGGTTGACAACCCGGGAAAGTGTATTACAATGGTATGTCAGAAGGGGTGGAAATGAAACCGCTTGTATATCAGACTGATTTCGGAATGAGCGACGGGGCCGTAAGCGCAATGTACGGCGTGGCGCTCAAGGTTTCTCCGGAACTGAAGATTTATGATCTGACCCACGATATCGAACCCTATAATATCTGGGAGGCGGGATACCGGCTTTTGCAGACGGTGACCTACTGGCCGGAGGGTACGGTGTTTGTATCGGTTGTCGATCCGGGAGTGGGTTCCGACAGGAGAAGTGTTGTGGTAAAACTTCTGAGCGGGCAGCTCATTGTCACCCCGGATAACGGTACGCTTACCTTCCTGAAGAAAAGAGGGATGATCCGGGAGGCAAGACTCCTCGATGAGGAGAGTAACCGTCTTAAAGGGTCTGAAGAGTCGTATACGTTTTACGGAAGAGATGTCTATGCCTATACCGGGGCCAGGCTCGCCTCCGAACTTATTCCGTTTTCCGAAGCCGGTGAAGAAGTGGAGGTATCTACCATCGTTGAGATGGCGGAAGAGGAGCCGTATCTTCTGGAGGACGGTTCCGTATGCGGGACGATCGATGTGCTCGATGTCCGTTTCGGAAGCCTGTGGACCAACATCCCGCTCAGCCTTTTCAGGACGCTTGGGATCGGAATCGGTGAACGCCTGGAAGTTGTTCTCTCCAATGAGAAGAGAACGGTTTACAGAAATACAATGCAGTATGCAAAGAGCTTTGCGTCTGTTTATGTAGGAGAACCGCTTGTCTATGCGAATTCCCTTTCCTGTATGGCGGTCGCCATCAATCAGGGGAGCTTTGCCAAGGCATACAGCATAGGCACGGGGAACTCGTGGCATATAGTATTCAGAAAAATTAATTAATGAGGTGAAAAGCATGAAAAAATTCTCAGTGAAAACAATCGTAGCTATCGGCATCGGAGCCGCGCTCTTCTTTGTATGCGGCCGTTTCATCGCCATTCCGAGCCCGGTTCCGAACACTAACGTAACGATTCAGTACGGTGTTCTGGCTTTCCTTTCTACCCTTTTCGGACCGATTGCCGGCCTTCTGGCAGGTTTCATCGGCCATGCGCTGATTGATGCTTCCTACGGCTGGGGCGTATGGTGGAGCTGGGTGATCGCTTCCGGGATCTTCGGTCTTCTGATGGGCTTTGCCATGAATAAAGTCGATCTGGAAGGCGGTGTTTTCGGAAAGGCCGAGATTATTAAATTCAATATTTCCCAGGTCATCTGTCATGTGATCTGCTGGGGTGTGATTGCTCCCGTACTGGACATCCTGATCTATCAGGAGCCGGTGGAGAAGCTTTTTGCCCAGGGTCTTGTTTCCGGTATCGGGAATGCCGTGACAACAGCCATTGTGGGAACCCTTCTCTGCATCGCCTATGCCAAGGCAAAACCGCAGGCAGGCAGCCTTAAGAAGGAAGACTGATGGAATCCGTAATAGAGTTTAAAGACTTTACATGGAAATATAAATCACAGGCTGAGCCCACACTTTTTGGGCTCAGTTTTGATATTAAGAAAGGCGAGAAAGTGCTTATCTGCGGCCCGTCCGGCTGCGGAAAAAGTACGATCGCGCACTGCTTAAACGGTCTGATCCCGTTTGCCTATAAAGGAGAAGCCGGTGGATCTCTCCGGATTTTCGGAAAAGAAACAAAAGACTTAAGTCTTTTCGATATTTCCAAAATGGTGGGAACGGTACTCCAGGATGCCGACGGCCAGTTTGTCGGGCTTACGGTAGCGGAAGATATTGCTTTTGCGCTGGAAAATGACTGTGTGCCGCAGACGGATCTCATCCGCAGGGTAAAAGAAACGGCAGATGATGTCAGTGTCGGGTCTCTTCTTCGGAATGCTCCGAATGAACTGTCCGGCGGACAGAAACAGAGAGTGTCCCTGGCCGGCGTCATGGTCGACAATGTGCCGGTGCTTCTTTTCGACGAGCCGCTGGCGAACCTGGATCCGGCAACGGGAAAGCACTCTATCGAACTGATTGATGAGATTCAGAAAAAGACCGGGGCCACCGTCATTATCATCGAGCACCGTCTGGAGGATGTTCTGTGGAGGGCTGTGGACCGGGTGATCCTGATGAATGAAGGGAAGATCGTATGTGATACTACGCCTTCCGACCTTCTTTCTTCTAAGTATCTTAATACCTATGGTATCCGGGAACCCCTTTATATCACGGCGCTTAAATATGCCGGCGTGAAGATCCGCCCGGAGATCCGCCCGGAGAGCATACTTTCGCTTTCCCTTTCGGAGAGTGATAAAGAAAAAGTCCGTAGCTGGTTTTACAGTGTACCGGAAGCTTCTCTGAAAGAGGAAAACGAAATGCTGGTTTCCGTGAAGGGAATGGATTTTACCTATGATAACGGTTTCCGGGCTCTTAAGGACGTCACTTTCCGGGTGCGGAAAGGGGAGATGCTTTCCATCGTCGGGAAGAACGGCGCCGGAAAGAGCACGCTGTCGAAGGCCTTATGCGGCTTTGTGAAACCGCAGAAAGGAACCCTTACGCTTAGGTTTCACGGGACCGATGTGGACATGGCTCAGCTTTCCATTAAGGAACGGGCAGATCACATCGGCTATGTCATGCAGAACCCGAACCAGATGATCTCCCAGGTGATGATCTTTGACGAGGTTGCGCTTGGCCTTCGAAAGCGCGGGGTTCCGGAAGCGGAGGTTACTTCCCGCGTGGAGGAAACGCTTCGGATCTGCGGTCTGTACCCCTTCCGGAAATGGCCGGTTTCGGCACTTTCCTATGGTCAGAAAAAAAGGGTGACCATTGCCTCTATCCTGGTTCTCAGGCCCGAAATCATCATTCTTGACGAGCCGACCGCCGGACAGGACTACCGGCATTATACGGAAATCATGGAGTTTCTTCGGAGACTGAATAAAACAGGGGTCACGGTGATTATGATCACGCATGACATGCATCTGATGCTTGAATACTGCGAACGTTCCCTTGTGATCACGGACGGCGGGATCATAGCGGATACGTCCCCGGAAAAGGTGCTGACGGACGATGCCCTGATCGAACGGGCCTATCTTAAGGAGACAAGTCTCTACAGCCTTTCTGAACTTTGCGGGATCAAAGACGGGACCGCGTTTACGAAAGCGTTCATCGATATTGAAAAGGCGCAGAGGGAGACGGGAAAATGATCAATCTTTTTAATTATATTGACCGCCCTTCTCCGGTACACAAGCTGACAGGAGCGACAAAGCTTGTATGCACGGTGATGTGGACGCTTAGCGCCATGGTAACCTATGATACAAGGCTTCTCCTTCTTATGCCGGTCATTGCGCTCGTCCTTTTCCGGTTTTCAAAGATCCGGTTTTCGGATATCAAAGTGATGCTGTGGGCAACGCTTTGTTTCATGGTGCTGAATAATGTGATGGTTTTCGTACTGTCTCCGCAGCACGGGTGCACGATCTACGGTTCTAAGCATGTGCTTTTCGGCGGAGACAGAAGATATGCCGTCACCGCGGAACAGCTTTTTTATCATCTGAACCTTCTCCTCAAATATTTTGCCCAGGTACCGATGATCATTCTTTTTATCAGCACCACGGACCCGAGCGAGTTTGCGGCGAGCTTAAACCGGATCGGCGTCAGTTATAAGATTGCTTATTCGGTTGCGCTGGCGCTTCGGTATATCCCGGATATTCAGCGGGAGTTCACGGATATCTCGCAGGCGCAGCAGGCGAGAGGAATCGAGATGAGCAAAAAAGAATCTCTCGTGAAACGCTTAAAGAGCGCATCGGCCATTATCATTCCCCTGATCCTCTCGTCGATGGACCGGATCGAGGTCATCTCCAATGCGATGGAACTTCGGGGATTCGGGAAACACCCGAAAAGGACCTGGTATGTGGCCAGACGTTTCCGGACGGCGGATATAGTATGCATGGCCCTTTCCGTGCTTCTCTTCGCGCTTTCCGTTGCGGGAATTCTGATCAGCGGTTCCAGATTTTATAACCCGTTCCTTCCGTAAAAAGGATCCGGAGCGGGAAAGCAGAGAAGGTTGGCTTTATCATAAGGTTTGAAGGAACAGAATGACTAAGGAAAAAGAAACAGGTTTTTATAAGCAGAACAACTGGATCCTGTGGCGCAAGCCTGACGGAAAGATCGGAGTATCCCCCGACCGGGGAAATGCCGATGGGGAGAAAGAAATCGTGATGAAGGTGCAGGGGGATTTTGAAAAGGCCTGCCGGTATGCCGAGGATATTGAAAACGATGTCGCGACACAGCTTTCCATCTTTGACTTTCTTCCGCCGGAAGAGCCGGAAAATAATAAGTAAATCGCAGGAGGGGCGCAGAGAATGGGTTCTTTACCGCTTGAAATGATCGGTTCTTTGTGCTACAATACTTCAGTTCAATTTTTCTAATCATCAATCGAGGTATTCAATATGTCAGGACATTCAAAGTTTGCCAATATCCGTGCAAAAAAGGAAAAGAACGATGCTGCCAAAGGCAAGATCTATACGATCATCGGCCGTGAGATCGCCATCGCGGTAAAAGAGGGCGGCCCGGACCCCAACAACAACTATAAGCTGAAGTTCGTGATCCAGAAGGCAAAGCAGAACAACATGCCGAATGATACGATCGAGAGAAGCATCAAGAAGGCAGCAGGCGGCGGAGAAGGCGTCGAGTACGTTACCCTCCGTTATGAAGGATACGGTCCCTCCGGTGTGGCCATTATCGTGGATACACTGACCGACAACAAGAACCGTACCGCAGCCAATGTCAAGAACGCTTTCACAAAAGGACAGGGTTCTATCGGCGCTCAGAATTCCGTTTCCTTCATGTTTGACAAGAAGGGACAGATCATCATCGACAAGGAAAAGTGCGAGATGGATGCCGACGAACTCATGATGGTGGCCCTGGATGCCGGAGCAGAAGATCTCAAAGAGGAAGAGGACTGCTTCGAGATTCTTACCGATCCGGATGACTTTGATGCAGTAAATGAGGCTATCAATAATGCCGGTCTTCCGATCCTTTCCGCAGAAGTGGCCATGATCCCGCAGAACACCGTTTCCGTTACCGATGAGACAGCTGTCAAGAATCTGAGACGTACGCTCGATCTTCTGGACGATGACGATGATGTGCAGCACTACTATACCAACTGGGAAGAGGAATAAATGGCATATGATGCGCTTGTGGTGTGTGCCACAGTCAGCGAATTATGTAAAAAGATTTTAAACGGCAGTATTATGAAAGTGGCTCAGCCTGAAAAGGATGAGCTACTTTTTACTGTGAAAGTGAGCCGCAGGGAGTCCGGGAGCAGCGCAGACGGGGCTTTCGAGCCGGTTACCGTGCGTGAGCAGCTGAAACTTACTCTTTCGGCCAATCCGTCCCTTCCCATGGTCTGCCTCCGGGAGGATGCTCCGCTTTCCCAGAAAGATGCGCCGAATTTCTGCATGGTTCTCCGGAAGCATATCGGAGGCGGCAGGATCACGAAAGTCGAGCAGGGCGGAGCGTTTGAGCGGATCATCATCTTTACTATCGAGCATATGGACGAGATGGGAGACCGCTGCGAGCGAAAACTGATCTGCGAGCTGATGGGGAAGCATTCGAACATCATCCTTACAAAAGACGACGGGACCATCATCGACAGCATCAAACACATTTCGGCTGCGACGTCCTCCCTCCGGGAGATCCTGCCCGGGCGGAAATACTTTATCCCCGAGACCGGACATGCGGGGCTCGGGAAAGTGATGGATGAGGAAATCTGTTTCCGGGCCGGAGCGGATTCCCGGATCCCATACCGGGAACTGCCGGAACCGGTGAAGGAAAAAATCTCTGAAGTAAAGGAAGCCATCTTCCGGGAAGCGAAAGAAGGAAAGTTCTGTCCGAATATCGTTTATTACCGGGGGAAGCCGTGTGAATACGCCGCCATCCGTCTTGACTCCCTTACGGGGGAGGACTATGTACGGGAAGAGTACGAATCCATCTCGGAAGTTGTCCGCACTTTTTATGAAAGAAAAAGCGTGGAAGGAAGGATCCGGGCAAAATCGGAGGATATCCGTCTTCTGTTAAAGAACCTCACGGAAAGGACTGCGAAGAAGCTGGATCTGCAGGAAAAACAGTTTCTCGACACAAAAAAGAGAGAACGCTATCGTATTTACGGAGAACTTCTGAATACCTACGGGTACAGTCTTTCGGGAGGAGAAAAAGAGTTCCGGTGTGAAAATTATTACGACGGGGGGAAAGAAATCACGATCCCGCTCGATGAACACCGTACAGCGGCGCAGAACGCGAAAAGCTATTTTGACCGGTATCAGAAGCTGAAACGGACGGAAGAGGCCCTAAGCGGCCAGATCCGTGAGAACCGGGAAATCCTCTATCATCTGGATTCACTGAAAAACGCGCTTTCTCTGAGTGAAAATGAAGCGGATCTCCGGGTGATCCGTGAAGAGATGGAAGCGGCCGGGTTTTTACGCCGGAAGCCTTCCGGCGGGAAAAAAGAGAGGATCCGGAAAGAGGAGGTCCGTTCGGCCCCGCTTCATTTCGTCTCTTCCGACGGCGTGGATCTCTATGTGGGAAGAAATAACGCCCAGAATGAGGAACTTACCTTCCGGATCTCGGATAAGGATGACTGGTGGTTCCATGCGAAGAATATCCCGGGTTCCCATGTCATTGCCCGGACCGGAAAGGCGGAGCTTCCGGATGCCACCTGCCGGGAAGCGGCCGCGCTCGCAGCCTGCTATTCCAAGGCCGGAAGAGAGCAGGAAAACGCGCTGATCGAAGTGGATTATGTACGGAGAAAAGAGCTCCGGAAGGTTCCCGGCGCAGCCCCCGGCTTTGTGATTTATCATACAAATTATTCCATAATGATTGAACCGAAGAGCGAACTATGATATATTATTCTGAAGACTGTTCATAAATCAGTGAGGGAAATTATGAAGGAACTCTACAGCATGACCGGTTTCGGACGAGCCGAAGCCGTGACAGGTGAGTATCATATACAGGTGGAGATCAAGTCCGTCAATCACCGGTATCTGGATCTTTCCATCAAAATGCCGCATCGGCTGAATGCCCTGGAGGCACAGATCCGGCAGAAGGTAAAAGACACGATAGAAAGAGGAAAGACGGATCTCTATATCACGTTTGAGGATTATTCGGAGAACGGGAGACGGCTTCTTTACAATAAGGAACTGGCAGCGGAATATATGCAGTATCTTACTGAGATGTCCGCGGATTTCGGGATTAAAAACGAGATTACTTCCTCGGTTCTGGCCAGATTTCCGGAAGTTATCACCATGGAGGAGACCATGGATGATGAGGGACGGCTCTGGGAGCTCCTGGCCCCGGTGATGGAAAAGGCTTTCCTTTCGTTCAAGGAATCCCGGGCGCTTGAGGGGGAACGGCTCAGAAACGACCTTCTCAATAAGCTCGACGATATGGAGACCTACGTGCAGAAGATCGAGGCTTTAAGTCCCGGCGTGGTGGAAAGCTACCGGAAGAAACTCTATGAGAGAATCCATGAGACGCTTTCCGATTCCGCAATTGCCTGTGATGAGGGAAGAGTCGTGACTGAAGTGGCTATCTATTCCGACAAGGTATGCACGGACGAGGAGATGGTTCGCTTAAAGAGCCATATCGCTTCAATGAAGGAAAAGCTCACACGGGGCGGTGCCTGCGGGCGGGAACTGGATTTTATCGCCCAGGAAATGAACCGGGAGGCCAATACCACCCTGTCAAAAGCCAACAGCCTGAGCATCGCGGATACGGCGATTGCTTTGAAGACAGATATTGAGAAAGTAAGAGAGCAGGTACAGAACATTGAATAACAGAGGACTTCTTGTCGTAATATCGGGGTTTTCGGGAGCGGGAAAGAGTCAGCTCACAAAACTTCTGATGGCTTCTCATGACAATTATGCCTACAGTGTTTCCGCAACAACAAGAAAACCGAGAGCAGGGGAAACAGACGGAAAGGATTATTTCTTTCTCGCAAAAGAAGAGTTCGAGAAGATGATCTCTGAGGGAAAGCTTCTTGAACATAACTGTTATGTCGGAAACTATTACGGAACACCGAAAGACTACGTGCTCGGAAAGATGGCGGAAGGAAAAGACGTGATCCTCGAAATCGATGTGAACGGCGCGGAAAATGTCAAAAAAGCCTTCCCGGATGCCGTCACCGTATTTGTTACGGCGCCGGATGCGAAAGAACTGGAAAAGCGGCTTACGGGGCGTGGGACCGAGTCGGAAGAGGTGGTAAGGAAACGCCTTACGGAGGCTCTCCATGAGGCACCCCGTGTGAAAAATTATGATTATCTCGTGATCAATGATGACCTTTCGGAAACCGCTGAGCGTCTTCACCGGCTGATCAGCGACCAGCATATGAGGACGGCGCAAATGGCCGGATATATTGAGGATTTTACAAGGGAGATGGCGGACATTCTTGCCGTTTCCGGAAAGAAGGAGTAAACAGTATGGCAATGTTAAGACCCACCTACATGGACCTTATCGAAAACACAAACAAAGAAGTGCAGGAAGGCGAAGAGCCCATTATCAATTCCAGATATTCGGTAGTGCTGGCGGCAGCCAAGAGAGCGCGCCAGATCATTACCTGCGAGCCGGAGCTGATCGAGGATCCCGAGAAAAAAGCGCTTTCCGTCGCAGTTGAGGAACTCTATACGGACAAAGTCAAAGTTCTGAGAAATGAAGACTGAAAAAATCCATCTGGTATCTCTCGGATGTGATAAAAACCTGTGCGATTCCGAAAAAATCCTGTCCCTTTCCCTGAAAGAAGGCTACGAATTTACGGATGACCCATCGGAAGCGGACTGTATCGTGGTCAATACCTGCGCGTTTATTCTGGATGCACAGCAGGAATCGGTGGATACGGTCCTGGAGCTTTCGGAACAGAAAAAAAAGGGCGCCAGGCTCATTGTCACAGGGTGTCTTGCCGAAAGATATAAAGACGAGATCACAAAAGAAATCCCGGAAGTTGACCGGGTGATCGGAAACAAAGAACTGCTTGCTTATCTGGAGAAGGAACACATTACAGACCGGGTGCTTACGACAGGCGGTCATTTTGCGTATTTAAAAATCGCCGAGGGATGTGACAAACACTGCACCTACTGCATTATTCCCTCCCTCCGCGGCGCCTACCGTTCCGTTCCGATGGAGGACCTTCTTCTGGAGGCGGAGAAGCTTTCCGACCAGGGCGTTAAGGAGCTCATCCTCGTTGCCCAGGAGACAACCGTTTACGGGAAGGATCTTTACCATGAGAAGAAACTTCCGGAACTGTTACGGAAGCTTTCCCTGATCGAGGGGATCCGGTGGATCCGGGTATTATACATGTACCCGGAGGAAATCACTGACGAACTTCTTGAGACGGTGGCGGCTCTTCCGAAAGTGCTGCCGTACTTTGATATGCCCGTACAGCATGCCTCCGACAGGATCTTAAAAGCCATGGGCCGGAGAACAACAGGTGAGGAGATCCGGAACCGGATCCGGAAGATCCGGGAAATGATCCCGGATGCCTGTTTACGTACAACATTGATCACGGGATTTCCGGGGGAGACCGAAGATGATCATGAGATTCTTTTATCTTTTATTGAAGAAACGGATTTTGACCGGCTGGGCTGCTTCTGTTATTCAAGAGAAGACGGAACAAAAGCCGCAGAATATCCGGATCAGGTTCCGGAAGAGCTGAAGGAAGCGCGCAGAGGCGAGATCATGGAACTGCAGCAGGAGCTTTGTTTTCAGAAAGCGGAAAGCCGCGTTGGCAGGACGTTCCGTACGATCGTGGAAGGAAGGCTTCCGGAGGAAGAGGGAAATATCTATGTCGGGCGAACGTATCTCGATGCGCCGGATGTGGACGGCCTCATCTATTTTGACGCCGGAAACCGTGACTTCATGACCGGAGATATGGTGGATGTCCTTGTAACAGAGGCGAATGAATACGATCTTTGCGGAGAGCTTGTATGAGATTTTTCAGGGAAATGAACCTTCCGAACCGGATCACCATCATCAGAGTATTTCTGGTGCCGGTTTTTGTTTTATTTATGTGCCTTTCCACCGGGGGAGGAAATATTGCGGAGGCAAGATCAAGCGGAGAGCACGGGTTTGTCCTATACCGCTGCATCGCTTTTGCTCTCTTTGCGACGGCTTCTGTCACAGATCTTCTGGACGGAATGATCGCCAGGAACCGGAATCTGATCACGGATTTCGGCAAATTTATGGATCCGCTGGCGGATAAGCTTCTTGTCTGCAGCGCCCTGGTGCTTTTTGCAGCGGAAGGCTCGATGCCGGCGTGGGTGGCAGTGCTCATCATCGGAAGAGAGTTTGTCATCAGCGGTGTCAGACTCCTGGCCTCCGGAAGCGGCGTCGTGATCGCGGCAAGCCTTTACGGAAAGCTGAAGACAGATGTGCAGATCGCCATGAGCTTATGGCTTCTCCTTCCGGTTTATCCCGTGTGGCTTTCCCGTTTTCAGGGAGTGATTTCCGGGATCCTTGTCGGAGGGGCGGCCCTTTTCACGGTGATCTCCCTGATCGACTATATGATGAAAAACAGACAGATCTTCCTTAATTGTTCCAGGTGAGCATGGCAGCGATCCTTCTGAAAATTACAGAGATTCTTCTCATCGGCATTCTCGGGCTACTGCTCCTTTGCGTTCTTTTGCTTCTTCTTCCGGTGAATTATTCACTTTCGGCAAAGGTGAAGGAAAAAGACGTGGACGCCCGGATTTCGGTCCGGTGGCTTTTCGGTTTTGTTCACGGAAGAGCGGGGTACGATAACGCCGCCTCCTTTACTGGAAAGGCTGCGGTTTTCGGAAAGACAGTCTGGCAGCTCCCGGAAAAATCCATATCGGAGGAAAAGCCGGAGAGCGTTCCCGGAGAACCTCTTTCGATGCCCGCGGAACTTTCGGATCCGGTTTCCGTACCGGAAGCAAAGATTCCGGCCCCGGAAGAAGACAGCGAAACGGCCGTGCCGGAGGTCCCGGAGAAGCCTTCTTTTATGAAGCGGATTAAGGAACGGGTGGCTTCTTTTAACCGGAAGATCCGCGGAAATCTGAAATCATTTTACGAAAGTATCCTTCGGTATAAGACGGAACGGGAGGCAAAAACGGAAGCTTCCCGTCGGAAAAAAGAGGCGCTTCTTTCGTTATACCGGGAGGAGGATACGAAAAGAGTACTCTCCCTTACGATTCGCAGCGTAAGGAGAGTTGGTTCCCATCTTCTGCCGGGAAAAGGCGGCGGAGAGGTCCTCTTCGGAACGGGAGACCCTGCGCAGACGGCAAAGATCCTAGAGGTTCTGGCGGTTTTCTATCCGGTCTACGGAAAAGTGATCACGGTCACGCCGGATTTTGAGGAAAAGACGGTACGGGCGGATCTTTCTGTCCGGGGTCGGATCGTTTTATTCTATATAGCATTAATTGCAGCAAGGCTCTATCTGAGTAAACGGGTGAAACACGTAGTGAAAAGATGCAAGGAGATCCTCGATGAAAGTGAAAAATCATGATATTACTGCGGAATGCAGTGTGGGAAAGGACGGACTCGGTCTGACGATTGAAGCGATGTTTTCCGGCATGGAAGGCTTATTGCAGTCGAAGACCGTGATCGGTGAAAAGATGACCGTGGGAGATGCCACCATCGTCCCGCTGATCGAAGTTTCCGCCGGAATGGGTTCCGGCGCTTTCGGAAAAGACAGAAAAAACGGCGCCGGGGCTATGAGTGCCAAAATGTCACCTGTGGCGCTTCTGGTACTTCAGGGAGACCGGATCCGGCTGATCAATGTGAAGAATCAGGACATCGTATCCAAAATTGTGGACCTGATCCCGGATGCCATTGATAAGGTAACGGGAAAACGTGTGTCGCCCGAAGTGGTGGAAAAGGCCCGGGAGATTGCGGGAAACTTCGGCGTGACATTCACGGAAGAGGAAGAAAAGAAAGAGGACAGCCAGAGTGAATTATCATAGTACCCGAAGCCGGGAAAAATTATTCAGTTCGAAAGAAGCCATCTTACAGGGCCTCTGTGAAGACGGCGGATTATTTGTCAGCGATGACATTCTTTCCGTACAGATCCCGACAGAAGATCTTAAAAGCCTTTCCTATGAAGAAATTCTTCTCAGGGTATTCCGGGCGCTTCTTCCGGATTACACAGAGGAGGAGCTTTCCGACTGCGTGGGGAAAGCCTATCACGGAAAGTTTGAGACGGAGGAACTGACCCCTGTTACGGAAATCGGAGACCGGTACCTTCTTGAACTCTACCACGGCCCCACGCAGGCCTTTAAGGATATGGCGCTCTGCATGCTGCCGCTTCTTATGTCAAAGGCACTTTCCGGGACCGGAAAAGAGCTGATGATCGTGACCGCCACGAGCGGAGATACCGGAAAGGCAGCGCTTTCCGGCTTTTCCGGTGCGCCCGGAATCGGAATTACGGTATTTTATCCCTACGGGAAAGTCAGTGACATTCAGTACCTGCAGATGGCCACGGAAGAGGGAAAGAACTGCTTCGTATCCGCCGTCGAGGGCAATTTCGATACCTGCCAGACCGGTGTGAAGGAAATCTTCGGCTCATCGCCGGAGCTCTCTCTTTCAAGCGCCAACTCCATTAATGTGGGCCGTCTGGTGCCTCAGATCGTGTATTATTTTGAGGCATATAAAGCGCTTCTTTTAAAAGGTGTGATCACTCCCGGGGAAAAAATCTCCTTCTGCGTCCCCACAGGCAATTTCGGGGACATTCTCGCAGGCTACTATGCCAAAATGATGGGACTTCCGGTGGAAAAACTCATCATTGCCAGCAACGAGAACAAGGTCCTTTATGATTTCATGAAGACAGGGACTTATGACCGGAACCGGGAATTTGTCAAGACAATTTCACCGAGCATGGATATCCTGATCTCCTCGAATCTGGAAAGATATCTCTATTATGCTTCCGGCTGTGACTGTGATTATGTGAAAGGTCTGATGAAGGACCTTAAGGAGAAAGGGAAGTTTACTGTATCGGAAAAAGTTTTTGTCGATATGCGGAAAACTTTTGATGCGGGCTTTGCCACGAATGAAGAGTCCAAGGCTGCCATCCGGAAGGCCTATAAAAAGGACGGTCGTCTGATCGATCCGCATACGGCGGTCGGGTACAAAGTATCGGACGGGTGCCCCGGGATCACGGTGATCCTTTCCACCGCAAGTCCCTATAAATTTGCAAAAGACGTTTACGAATCAATTTTCGGTACGGACCTTTCGGGAGACGGATTTGCCTATATGAAGGCGCTTTCCGAGAAGACGGGAGAGAAGATTCCTGCTGCTCTTTCTTCCCTTTCGGAAAAGCCGGTTCTTCATAAAAGTGTGATCCGTGCTTCGGAAATGAAAGATTTTGTCAAGAATTCCATAGAAAGATTAAAGGCATTAGAATGATCAAAGTAAGAGTTCCTGCTACTACCGCCAATATCGGCCCCGGATTTGACTGCGTGGGATGCGCGCTTTCCATGTTCGCGGAGTTTACCTTTGAAAAGTCGGAGAAGACCGAGGTGCTCGGCTGCCCGCCGGAATATGCCGGTGAGGACAACCTGGTACTGAAATCATTTAATTATACGCTGCAGAAGATGAATGTCGAGCCTTTTCCCGTGAGGATCGTGATTGATTCCCCGATCCCGGTGTCAAGGGGACTTGGTTCCAGTTCCGCCTGCGTCGTGGCGGGAGTTGTGGGAGCCGAACAGATGATGGGGATGAATTTCTCCGATGAGCTTCTGTTCACCATGTGTACGGAAATGGAAGGTCACCCCGATAACGTGGGTCCTGCCATCTTCGGCGGCCTGGTCGGCGGTTTTACCGACAATAATGTTACAACGCCCGTGCTGTACGGCGCCTCCAGAAGGTGGGACATGGTGACCATCATCCCGGACTACGAGGTCCTGACGGTGGAAGCCAGAAAGGTGGTAAAGCGGGATATCGATCTTTCCACCTCCATCTACAACACCGGACATATTCTCGGACTTGTCAAGGCCATTGAGATGGGAGACCCGGATCTGGCCAGAAAAGCCTGCCACGATAAGATTCACGAACCCTACCGGAAGGCGCTCATCAGGGATTATGATGATATCCGTAAGATCTGTGAGGACTCAAACTGTGTAGCCTTCTTTATTTCCGGTTCCGGCTCCACCATGATCGCCATGATGGATGACCAGGAGAAGTCCAATGCGCTCCGGGAGAGGCTCCAGAAAGCCTATCCTCATTTTGAAGTGAAAAACCTGAAAATCTGCCGTGAAGGCGTGACCTCAATCGAACACTGACCCGGATGGAAGACAGAAGAAGCGGAAAAATCAAATCAATCGGCCTCATGATCTTTTCAGTGGCTTTCGGAATATGCGTTCTCATATTCTGCTTTTTACGGTTCTCCGTGATTGCCGGATATGTGAAGAAGGTATGCTCCGTGCTCACACCGATTTTTATCGGGATCGTGCTCTGCTACCTGACATCGCCTCTTTATAATGCGGTGTCCCGGTGGACGGAAAAGAAGCTGCCGGGGGAACGGCCGGGGAATCATCGGGCATCAAGAATCCTTGCGACAATTGTTTCTTTTCTGGCAATCGTCATCGTGATCTACGGACTTCTTGCCCTGATCATTCCCCAGGTGCTCGAATCGTTAGCCAATCTCTACAATCAGCTGCCGGACTATTTCACGAGGACCGAGACCTGGTTTCGGAGTATGGTGACCAGGGATTTCCAGATGAAGGGAATTGTTTTATCGCTCGTCGAGAGCGTGGGACAGTATCTGGAGAGTTTTCTTTCCAATACAATCGTGCCGAATATCGATAAGATTGTGACCTCCCTCTTTACCTCTGTAAAGGGCGTGGTCCGCGCGTTCTATAACGTGATCATCGGAATCATTGCGGCACTGTATCTTCTTAATTTTAAGGATACTCTTCTTCCGCAGTGCAGAAAGCTTATCTATGCGATCCTCGGACACTCCCTTGCCGACGGCTTCTGCCGGGAGCTTTCGTTTATTGACGAGCTTTTCGGCGGATTCATCACCGGGAAGCTTCTGGATTCCCTCCTGATCGGACTTCTGTGCTTTATCGGCTGTACGGTGATGTCGATGCCGTATACCATTCTGGTATCGGTTATTGTCGGGATCACCAATATTATTCCCTTCTTCGGACCGTTTATCGGGGCCATCCCGACAACTTTTATTATCCTGATGGCTGACCCGAGGAAGGCGCTCTGGTTTGTAATCTTTATCCTGTGCCTGCAGCAGCTGGACGGCAACTACATCGGGCCGAAGATTCTCGGCAATACAACGGGAATCTCCAGTTTCTGGATCCTTTTTTCCATCCTTCTGTTCGGCGGGCTTCTCGGCTTCGCGGGAATGATCCTTGCGGTTCCCACCTGGGCTCTTGTGTTAAGCGCTGTCAAACGGATCGCGGAAAAACAGCTGATACGGAAAAAACTACCGGTTTCCTCTTCGGCCTATAAACCGGGGGTAAAAGTGGAACCGGAGAAAGAGGAAGAAAAATGAATATACTCCAGCCACAGACGTATCCCGGATTCGGGGAGATGGTGATCAGGCTTCTGATCTCTATTTTGTGCGGATTTGCCATCGGACTTGAGCGCTCGAAACGCTTTAAGGAGGCAGGCCTCCGTACCCATATCTTCACCTGCTTCGCCAGTGCGATCTTTATGCTGGTGTCAAAGTATGCGTTTCTTGACATGCTCGTCGTTTACGGGGAGAAACCGGCGGACTATGCGCGTGTGGCAGCCGGTGTTGTCAGCGGCATTTCTTTCCTGTGTGCCGGCGTGATCTATAAGATCGGCGTGAATGTGCACGGGCTGACCACGGCGGTGGGACTCTGGCTGACATCGGCCATCGGCCTTTCCATCGGCGCCGGGATGTACGGGATCGGGATCCTGGGAGCGGCTTTTATGGTCGGGATCCAGTATTTCCTGCACTGCGTCACTTTTGGAACGGATTCCTACAATTTTACGGACATGAAGATCGTGACGGAAGAGACGTGTTCATTTGAGACAATACAGAAACTGATTCTCGAAGAAACCGGCGGTATGGCCGAGGATGTTTCGGCAGTTCATGAGAAGGAACTCTCTACCTATGAGTTCAAGCTTCGGACAAAAGATCCCATCGGGGCGGATCAGATGAAGCGGGTCATGGAGAAGGAGCCGGGAATCCGGTCCGTGTCTCATAAGTCGGTGAGAAAAAGCTGAGAGGACAAAAAATGAAATATCGGAATACAAAAAACAGGGCTGCCGCATGGGCAGCCCTGTTTTCAGGTTTTGCATTTGTTCACTTGTAGCTGATCACGGCACCGTTCTCCGTGTATTTCACCATGTCGCGGTCGGCCATGAAGGCATCGATTGCCTGGAAATACGCTTCTTTTGTCGGGTAGCGGAGAGCCGGCCCTGCGAGGATTTTCTTAGCCTTTTCGGCATTGTCCTCAAGGAGGGAATGAATCGCCATGATGTATACCATGGCACTCATCACGCAGGACGTGTAGGGGTCTTTGATGCCGTAATCGTCCCCGTGGCCGTGACCGACGGATCCGGAAACATGCGCATGGGCGGCACGCATCACGCAGGAGAGGTCACCCATATCGGTAGAGCCGCAGCCCCAGGGCATATGGGGTTCTACATGATCTTCGGGGAAGATCTCGCGTGCCACGTCGCAGAGCACGCTGACAAGTCCCTCATCGTTTAAGAGCGGGGCATAGCCGGGACGGTCTTCCACGAGAACCTCAGCGCCGAGAGCAAGGGCACCGGAAGCAAGGGCACGGTTCACCTTCTCATTATTTGCAGCCATGGACTCAATCGTGGCTCCTCGCACATAGGACTGCAGGGAAGCGGAAGAGGGGATGATATTGACGGATGCGCCGCCGGAGGTGATGATCGGATGAACGCGGACATGTTCGTCGTCCCGGAAGGTCTCGCGAAGCGCGTTGATGGCATTTAACCCCTGGGTTGCGGCATACATGGCGTTGATGCCCTTATCCGGGGATCCGCCGGCATGGGAAGCCTGTCCTTTATAGGTAGCGGTCTTGGCAAGACATCCGTTGGAGTTATTGAAATCATACCACTGACCGGGACGGGCACTGGCGTGGTTCATGAAAGCGATATCGCAGCCGTCAAAATAGCCGCGGTAGAGGTACTCCACTTTGCCGCCGAGATAATGAATGGTACCGGCTTTCCGGAGAGAATCCCGGTATTCGATCTCAATGAGTTCCTCGGCGGGAACGGCGCAGAGACGGATGGAACCCGAAAGGCCCTCTAAGGCGCCCGGCTCCTTTAAGGCAAGGGCGAGTCCCAGAAGAGAGGCGCACTGGGTGTTGTGGCCGCAGGCGTGTGCACAGCCACCCGTCTGTTCCGGATGATTGGGGCATAAAAGCGCGTCGAGTTCTCCGAGAACGAGGACCTTCGGACCGGGTTTTCCGGTATCGATATCGGTATAGAATCCGGGAATATCCCCGGCATAGGTAAGCTCATAGCCGGCTTTCTCAAAGATCTCCGCAAGATACTTTGTCGTATTCCACTCGCGGAAGCCGCTTTCGGGGTGCTGCCAGATGTAGCGCTCCGCGGCCAGAATCTCATCTTTGTGTTTCTCAACATACTCTGTAAATTTTTTATAACTCATAATTCCTCCTTTTATGGTAACTGATCAGAATAATCCTCTTCTGTCATCCTGAGCGAAGGATCTTTTCCCCGGGAAAGATTCCTCGCTATGCTCGGAATGACATGATGCACTGCCGGTTTGATCAGACGAAGCTTTGCATGCAGGCTGATCGGACCATGGGGTGCTGAATTGTGTCTATTATAATGACGTCATGGCTCTCGGACGGACTCCGTCCGGGATCGGGCAGATATAACCGTCCGGACCGGTGCGCTCCTGAAACTCCTCCTGCGCCTTCTTAAGAAGCACGGGATCGGAAAGAAGCTCTGAACCCATGAGGGCAATGACTTTGGCTGCATAAAGCATCATTTTGTGCGCCCACGGCTGTTTTCCCTGGGAGGCGTACTGCCAGGAATGGCCGGGGGTGCCGACGGTTTCGGTGGCAGCCGCAAACTGCACGGTCGGGCAGACCCAGCTGACATCACCGACATCGGTGGATCCGTACTTCTGCTCGAAGGAATCGGGAACGTAGGGACGGTATTCGGGATGAAGCGGACGTTCAGGATCCGCTTTCGGAAGATCGGAAAGCGCATTCTCCGTAAGGCGCCGGGCAAAGGCAAGATCCTCCTTCGTAGGAACCGGAACGGGTATGGCAGCCATACATTCCCCGAGCCGCCGCTGCATCGTATCATTCAGAATAATATTGGAGCAGGCCTTTATGAAGTCGTGAGATTCCGTGGTTCCTGTCATGAGGGCGGCGCCTTTCGCGATGTCATTGATCCTTTGATAGATCCAGGGAAGCTGTTCATTTCTCGGGGCGCGCATGAGATAGAGAACCTCCGCGTGCGCCTGGACCACGTTCGGGGAACATCCGCCGGCATCGGTGATCGCATAATGCATCCGGACTTCCTGTTCCACATGTTCCCGGAGGAAGTTGACACCTACATTCATGAGTTCCACGGCATCAAGCGCGGAACGCCCGAGATGGGGCGTGGCGCCGGCGTGGGCGGCTTTCCCTTCAAATTTGTACAGGACCTGGTAATTGGCCAGTTCCCCGTAGGCGCGTACCTCGGTGATGCTGTCGGGGTGCCAGGTGACGGCGGCATCGAGGCAGTCAAAACATCCGGCTTTTGCCATAAATGCTTTTCCGGAACCGCCTTCCTCTCCGGGACAGCCGAAATAGATGACTGTTCCGGGAAGCCCGGTTTCCTCAAGATACTTTTTGATCCCGATGGCTCCGCCGAGAGCAGCTGTTCCTAAAAGGTTGTGACCGCATCCGTGTCCGGCCGCGTGACCGTCCGGGCACTTTTCGGTCTTTCCCGCTTCCTGTCCGAGGCCGCTTAAAGCGTCAAATTCTCCGAGAACACCGATGACGGGACGTCCGCTTCCGAAGGTCCCGGAAAAGGCGGTTTCAATCCCGGCAAGGCCCTTCTCCACGGTAAAACCTTCCGAGGAAAGGGTTTCCATGAGCTTTTCGGACGACCGGTATTCGGTAAAGGCCAGTTCCGGGTTGTCCCACACATAGTCTGACACGGCACAAAGTACTTTTTCTTTGTCGTCAATGATCCGTAAAAAATCCAGATTCATGATCAAACTCCTTAGACAAAATTTACTTTTCCATTGTACCTTTACAAAATCAGAATTTCAAGGTAACATAAAAAAAGAGTAAAACGAAAGAGGAGAAATGATGAGTCTTTTATACAGGATGAAACGGAAATTGGGCCGATATGCGATCACAAATCTGCCCTTATATGTTACGATTGCTTTTACCGCCGGCTATCTTCTTCAGCTGTTCCCGGTCGGGCAGGCGGCATATTATGCCTTTCTTTCCTTTATGCCCCGCTTTTTCCTCCGGGGGCAGATCTGGAGGATCGTGACGGCCATTGTGTATCCCCCGGTCACCGGAGGAAACATTCTTCTGGGACTTCTGTCCATCTATATCTATTACAGCTTCGCGAAGGTCGTAGAGAGGAGTATCGGCGCATTTGAATTTAACGTCTACTTTTTCGGAAGCATTCTGGTCGGTGAGCTCGGGAGTCTTCTCTATTATGCGATCACAAAAGACCCAACGGCTGTATTCCGCCCGATTTTCACCCACTTTTCCGTTTTCATGGCTTTTGCGATCATGTATGCGGAACAGAGTGTGCTCCTTTTCTTTGTCATCCCGGTAAAGGTGAAATGGGTGGCCATCATTGAGGCGGCAGTCTATGTCTTTGAGTTTATAAGCGGAGGTCTGGAGACGAAGATCATGATCATCGCGGCGTTTATTCCCGTGATCCTTTTCTGGCTCGCGATGAATAAAAGAGAGACCGGCGGGGACATTATCAGCAATATCCGCTTTAAGATCCGGCAGAAAAAACGTCAGAAGGAGTGGCGGGACTCCTGGAAGTAGAAAAAAATTTTACGGAATTATGAAGACGGCTTCCCATATTTGGGAAGCCGTCTTATGTTAACAGACAATATCTTGTGTCTACTGTCAAAATAACGAAAAACAGCCTTAAAACTTGTGTAATTTATCCTTGCTTTACCAAAAAAGTTGACTATAATGGTTTCCATAACTCGCCTTTTGCGGCTTTGAGGTAATGTATGAAAACAGCGGTCAGCGGATTTATCAGTCATCTGAGAGATGAGGAACACAAGTCGGAGAACACATGCCTTTCTTATGAAAGAGATCTCCGGCAGTTTTCCGTGTGGGCCGATGCACGTCATCTTGCGAATATCGCGGATATTTCCGCTTCGGACCTTTCCGACTACCGGGACAGCCTCGAGTCCGCAGGAAAGAGCCCCGCAACGGTCTCAAGAGCCTGTGCTTCCTTAAAAGCGCTGTTTTCCTATGCCAGAAAAGAGGGCATGATCGTTTCTGATATTTCCGAGTCTCTCCGCGCCCCGAAGGTATTTAAGAAGAGACCGGACATTCTGTCGGACAGAGAGGTCCTCAGGCTTCTTTCCGCACCGGATGAGAAAAACCCGAAGGGAAAGCGTGATAAAGCAATGCTCGAGCTTCTCTGGGATACGGGAATGCGGGTATCGGAACTTCTGGGGATCCGGAACGGGGATATCAGTCTGCAGAAAGATTCTGTAAAGATCGGCGGCGGCCGCGAAAGAACGGTGCCGTTTGACAAGAAAACAGAGAAATATATCCGGGATTATCTGGAGAATGCCAGAGAGAAACTTCTTTCCGGCGGCACGGACAGCGGATTTCTGTTCCTCAATGTGAGCGGGGAATCCATGAGCCGTCAGGGATTCTGGAAGGTCCTGAAAAAATACGGGGAACTTGCGGGAATCGAGCAGGAGATCACCCCGCATACCCTGAGGCATTCCTATGCGGCCCATGCCTTACGAAACGGAAAAGATATCAAAGAGGTCCAGATGGTGATGGGTCACGCGGACGCCGCCACCACCCAGGGATACCTTGAATTCTGATCAGTACTGCTGAATACGGTCTGTCGGAGCTTCGCCGGTGTTGCGGAGCTCTTTTATTATGACAAAATAGGAGTCTCCGTTTTCCATGCAGACTTCCACGCGGTCTCCGGCCTTTTTCCCGAGGAGCGCTTTTCCGAGCGGGGACTCGTTGGAAATGAGCCCTTTCCGGGAGTCGGAGCGGATCGAAGTGACGATCCGGTACGTTTCGGTGACATCGTCTTCCTCGAACCAGACGTCCACGGTATTATTGATGCCTACCACATCGTCTCCGGAGCGGTCGTCGATGACTTCCGCAAACCTGAGCATCTTCTCCAGATAGCGGATGCGGGAGTTATTGATGTTATTATCCCGCTTTGCCGCATAGTATTCAAAGTTCTCCGAAAGATCCCCCATGGCCCGGGCTTCCTTCAGGGCTTTCAGGTTCTGGGGACGGAGTGTCATTTTCCGGTATTCGATCTCGGCCTCGATCCGCCGGACATCCTCCGGGGTGAGCTGTTCTGATTTTGGCATTTTGTCACATAATCTCCTTGTAAATTTGGTTAAATTATACTATAATGAACCGCAAAGGTCAAAGGCTTTTTCTTGACCTTAGTTTTGACGTGTTTATAAAGCTGGATTTTTCATGGATAATAAAAGTTCCCACGAGATCGATATGCTGACAGGGCGTGTCTTCCCGAAGATGCTCAGGTTTGCGTTTCCTTTAGCGTTAAGCGGAATCCTGCAGCTTCTCTTCAATGCAGCGGATGTGATCGTACTCGGACGGTTTGTCGGATCAGAGGCGCTGGCGGCGGTAGGGTCCACCGGCTCTCTCACAAGCCTTCTGACCAATCTGTTTCTCGGAATCTCCGTGGGTGTCAATGTCGTGGTGGCGACAAATTACGCCGCCGGAAAATATCATGAAGTGAGCCGGATCGTCCATACTTCGATTGCAGTGGCGCTCATCAGCGGATTTTTCCTTGTGTTTGTCGGGTATTTTACTGCCGAGCCGGTCCTTAAGGCCATGGGAAACCCGGATAATGTCAGGCCCCTTTCCGTGCTTTACATGAAGATCTATTTTGCCGGAATGCCCTTTATCATGCTGTATAACTTCGGGGCGGCCGTGCTTCGGTCGATCGGTGACACCAAACGGCCGCTTTATTATCTGACGGCGGCAGGGATCGTGAATGTGATCCTGAATCTTTTCACGGTCATTGTGCTCAAAATGGGGATTGCCGGCGTGGCGATCGCCACGGTATCGAGTTATGTGGTATCCAGCACCCTCGTGACACGGGCGCTGATCCGGGAGAACTCCTGCCTTAAGCTTGATCTTAAAAAGCTCAATCTCGACTGGAAAACCATCAAAAAGTTTGCCGCGGTGGGAATTCCGGCCGGCGTGCAGAGTGTTCTGTTTGCGGTTTCCAATATCCTGATCCAGTCGTCGGTCAATTCCTTCGGGTCCGTGATCATGGCGGGCAACAGCGCCGCCGCCAATCTGGAGGGATTTCAGTATACCGCCATGCATTCCGTCTATACGGCAGCCATCACCTTTATCGGGCAGAATGTGGGCGCAAAGAAGTACTCCAGGCTTTCGAAGATCGTACAGTCCTCGCTTCTGTGCGTGGCGCTCATTTCCCTCTGTTTTATGGGGACCTTCTATTTTGCCGGGAAGGATCTTCTCACGCTGTATACCACGGAAGCGGATGTGGTGTACTGGGGGTACCAGCGGCTGTTCGTCTTTATCTGCGGCTACTGGCTGTGCGGAAT
This sequence comes from Candidatus Avilachnospira sp., assembly GCA_045642005.1. Classification (GTDB taxonomy): domain Bacteria; phylum Bacillota; class Clostridia; order Lachnospirales; family Lachnospiraceae; genus Avilachnospira. Next base: position 7,944 of record JAZUHZ010000074.1, on the reverse strand, counting down.
GATGGATTCTTCCGCCGGCTTTATGCGCGGACTCGGGTACGGAACCCTTCCGACGGTGGTTTCCCTTCTGGGAGCCGTGGGGCTTCGGGTTCTCTGGATCCTGACTGTTTTCCGTGTCAATCATGATTACCAGCTTCTTCTGTGGGGTTACCCGGTCAGCTGGGCAATTACCATGGCGGCGCATCTTGTCTGCTACAAGATCGCAAGAGCAAAACTTCCGTCTGTTGACGAAGAGGTATAAATAAGAGCATTTTTACTGAGGAGGAAAGAAAAATGGCCCTGTATAATAAGGTCGACACATCCATGGATTTTGTCGGCAGAGAGAAACAGATCGAAAAATTCTGGAGAGAAAATCAGATTTTCGAAAAATCCGTGAAGGATCACGAGGGAGATCCGAGTTATGTATTCTTTGACGGACCGCCCACCGCGAACGGAAAGCCCCACATCGGGCACGTTCTCACCAGATGCATCAAAGACCTTGTTCCCCGTTATCAGACGATGAAGGGAAAGATGGTTCCGAGAAAGGCCGGATGGGATACCCACGGTCTTCCGGTGGAACTGGAGATAGAGAAACAGATCGGCATCAACGGAAAGGAGCAGATCGAATCCTACGGGATCGCTCCGTTCATTGAGCTGTGCAAAGAGAATGTATGGAAGTATAAGGGAATGTGGGAGGATTTCTCCTTCCAGGTCGGCTTCTGGGCAGACATGGAGCACCCTTACGTAACCTATTATGACGATTATATCGAGTCCGTGTGGTGGGCCCTCAAGGAGATCTGGAAGAAGGGACTTCTTTATAAGGGCTTCAAGATCGTTCCCTACTGCCCGCGCTGCGGCACCCCGCTTTCTTCTCACGAAGTGGCGCAGGGGTATAAGGACGTGAAGGAGCGCTCCGCTATCGTCCGTTTCAAAGTCAAAGGAGAGGATGCGTACTTCCTCGCCTGGACGACAACGCCCTGGACACTTCCCTCAAACACCGCGCTCTGCGTAAGTCCCACCGATACCTATGTGAAGGCAGTTTCGAAGAAGGACGGTCTGACCTATTATCTGGCAGAGCCCTTACTGGCAAAGCATCTCGGAGAGGATGCCGAGGTACTGGAGAGATTCACCGGAAAGGACCTTGAGTTTAAGGAGTATGAGCCGCTCTTTGAAAAGGCGGCCGAGATTGCCGAAAAACAGCATAAAAAGGCGCATTTTGTAACTGCCGATTCCTATGTCAGCATGGATGACGGTACCGGCATCGTTCATATTGCCCCGGCTTTCGGTGAAGACGATGCCAGAGTGGGCAGACTGTATGACCTTCCGTTTGTTCAGCTCGTGGATGAGAAGGGAAATATGCTCGGCAATGAGAAATGGGAAGGCGTCTTCGTCAAGAAGGCCGATCCCATGGTGCTCGAAGACCTGTCTGAAAGAGGACTTCTTTTCGATGCTCCGACATTCGAGCACAGCTATCCCCACTGCTGGAGATGCAATACCCCGCTCCTTTACTATGCGCGTGAGTCCTGGTATATCAAGATGACCGAGGTGAGAGATGACCTCATCCGGAATAACGATACCATCAACTGGATCCCGCAGAGTATCGGTCAGGGACGTTTCGGCGACTGGCTGAAGAACGTGCAGGACTGGGCACTTTCAAGAAACCGTTACTGGGGCACCCCTCTCCCTGTCTGGGAGTGTGCCGGATGCGGCGAGAGAGAATGCATCGGAAGCCGTGCGGAACTTAAGGAAAAGAGCACGAACTACGAGGAAGTCTATAACGAGCTCAAGGCCACCGGCAAGGGCATTCAGGGAGACTATGTGGAACTTCACCGTCCCTATATCGACAAAGTGGAGATCCGCTGCCCGCACTGCGGAAAAGTCATGCGGAGAGTCCCCGAAGTCATTGACTGCTGGTTTGACTCCGGTGCCATGCCGTTTGCCCAGCATCATTATCCCTTTGAAAATCAGGATGTTTTTGCAAAGGAGTTCCCGGCCCAGTTTATTTCCGAGGCAGTGGATCAGACCAGAGGATGGTTCTATTCCCTTCTTGCGGAGTCAACCCTTCTCTTCAACAAGGCACCCTTTGAGAACGTGATCGTCCTCGGCCATGTACAGGACGAGAACGGCCAGAAGATGAGTAAGAGTAAAGGAAACGCGGTCGATCCGATCGGTGCTTTAAACGAGTTCGGTGCCGACGCCATCCGCTGGTACTTCTATACCAACTCCGCGCCGTGGCTCCCGAACCGTTTCTACGGCAAGGCCGTGACAGAAGGGCAGAGAAAATTCCTCGGCACCCTCTGGAACACCTATGCCTTCTATATCCTGTATGCGAATATTGACGGATTCGATCCGACAAAGTATGCGCTCGACTATGAACACTCAAGCGTGATGGATAAGTGGATTCTTTCCAAGATGAATTCCATGATCCGGACCGTGGACGAGGATATGACCGCCTATAAAATCCCCGAGTCCTGCACTGCGCTCGAGGAGTTCGTGGATGATCTTTCCAACTGGTATGTCAGAAGATGCCGTGAGCGTTTCTGGGCCAAGGGCATGGAAGAGGACAAGGTAAGCGCCTACATGACCCTGTACACCTGCCTTAAGAACGTGACGCTCTGTGCCGCTCCCTTTATCCCGTTCATGACGGAAAACATCTATCAGAACATGGTAAAGAGTGTGGACAAAGAGGCTCCGGAGTCCGTACATCTCTGCAGCTTCCCTGTCTGCGATGCCGAAAAGATCGATAAGGAACTGGAAGACTCCATGGATAAGGTCCTTGCGATCGTGATCCTCGGCCGTGCCGCGAGAAACTCCTCCGGCTTAAAGAACCGTCAGCCCATCGGCAAAATGTATGTGAAGACCGGAGAGCCTCTGTCGGTATACTTTACCGAGATCATTGAGGACGAGCTCAACGTGAAGAGCGTTGAGTACCGGGACAATGTATCGGATTTCGCCGCCTACTCCTTTAAGCCGCAGCTTCGGACGGTCGGACCGAAATACGGAAAACAGCTCGGCTTTATCCGGAATGCCCTCGGAACGATCGACGGTGCCGCTGCCATGAAGAGCTTAAAGGGAGAGGGCAGGATCCTTCTCACCGCGCCGGACGGTACGGAGATTGCACTTTCCGAAGAGGACCTTCTGATCGATGTATCCCAGAAGGACGGCTTCGTTACGGAAGAGGATATGAATACCACCGTCGTGCTGGATGCCAACCTGACAGAAGAGTTAAAGCGCGAAGGCTTCATGAGAGAAGTGATCTCCAAGGTGCAGACCATGCGGAAAGAGGCCGGATTTGAAGTGATGGATAAGATCCGCATCACCTATCACGGTTCGGAGATCCTTGATTCCGTAATTCAGGAGACCGGTTCGCAGATCTGCAAAGACTGCATGGCTCTTTCCATTACGGAAGGTGCCGCCGAAGGCTATGAAAAGACCTGGGATATCAATCGAGAGACACTGACTCTCGGAGTAAAGAAAGAACAGTAAAGGACGTTATGAAATCCAGACTGAAAAAATATGAACTGATGGAGGAAATCCAGAACAATGTGGAGTTCCTCTTCCGGAAAAAATTTGAATATGCCTCCGACTGGGAAATCTATGTCGGTCTCTGTCATGCGGTACGGAAACTCATCATGGATGACTGGATCGGTTCCCATGAGAAGATGTATAAGAAAGATGCCAAGAAGCTTTACTATCTTTCCATGGAGTTTCTCGTGGGAAGGGCTCTCGGCAACAACATCATCAGTCTTCAGGAGGAAGAGGTGATCCGGGACGCCATTTCCGCTCTCGGAAAAGACCTTTCGAAGATCGAAGACCAGGAGCGGGATCCGGCCCTCGGAAACGGAGGCTTAGGGCGTCTTGCCGCCTGCTTCCTGGATTCCTTATCGACACTCAATTATCCGGCCTACGGCTGCGGCATCCGCTACCAGTACGGGCTGTTCCGTCAGAAGATCATGGACGGCTATCAGGTGGAGATGCCGGACGCCTGGATCAAGGACGGCTATCCCTTTGAGGTGCGCCGGGACAACTATACCTGCGAAGTCAAATTCAACGGATATGTAGAGACGCTCTGGGACGGAAAGCGGAACTATTTTGTTCAGCGAAACTATGACGTGGTCAAGGCCGTGCCGTATGACATGCCGGTCCTCGGCTACGGAAACCATTTTGTCAACACGCTCCGGGCCTGGGACGCGGAACCCGTGGAACAGTTCTCCCTCGGGGAGTTTGACCGCGGCAACTATATGAAGGCGGTGGAACAGACCAATCTCGCGGATACGATCACCAACGTTCTTTACCCGAATGATAATCATGAAGAGGGAAAGACACTGCGCTTACGGCAGCAGTATTTCTTCGTTTCGGCTTCGGTCCAGACCGCGATCAAAAAGTTCAGCGAGAAGCATGAGGACATCTTTGATCTGCCGAATCAGGTCATTTTCCATATGAATGACACGCATCCGACACTCTGCGTGCCCGAACTGATGCGGATTCTTCTGGATGACTACCGTTTGGAGTGGGATGACGCCTTTGAGATCACCCGGAAAACCTGCGCCTTCACGAACCATACGATCATGTCGGAGGCTCTCGAAAAATGGCCGGTGGATCTTTTCCAGCGGATGCTCCCGAGAATCTGGCAGATCGTCTGTGAACTGGACCGCCGCCTGAAGATCACCATCTCCGAGCGTTTTGACGGCAATCCCGAAAAAATCGCGGAAGCGGAGATCATTCATAACGGACAGATCCGGATGGCAAATATGGCCATCTACGGCAGTTCCTCCGTGAACGGCGTGGCCGAGATCCATTCCGAGATTCTTAAGACCCATACCTTCCGGGTATTCTATGAGACCTTCCCGGAAAGATTCTCCAATAAGACCAACGGCATCACCCAGAGAAGATTCCTTCTCGATGCGAATCCGCTCCTTTCCGCCTGGGTTTCCGATCATATCGGAGAAGGCTGGATCACCGACCTTATGCAGATGAAGAAGCTGGAGCCCCTCTGCGAAGAGGAGACGGCGCTCTCCGAATTTATGGAGATCAAGCGGAAGAATAAGGAAAGACTGGCGGCTTACATAAAGGAGCATAACGGCATCGAAGTGGATCCCGAAAGTATCTTCGATGTGCAGGTGAAACGGCTGCATGAATACAAGCGTCAGCTCATGAACATCCTGCATGTGATGTATCTCTATAACCGTCTGAAAGACGATCCGTCCTTTGACATGGTGCCGCATACCTTTATTTTCGGTGCCAAGGCGGCGCCGGGATACTACCGGGCCAAGCTGATCATCAAACTGATCAATGCCGTGGCGGACGTGATCAACAGAGACGAATCCGTAAACGGAAAGATCAAGGTCGTATTTATCGAGGATTACTGTGTTTCCAACGCAGAGCTTATTTTCCCTGCTGCGGATATTTCCGAGCAGATCTCCACGGCTTCCAAAGAAGCCTCCGGTACCTCCAACATGAAATTCATGCTGAACGGCGCCCTGACCCTCGGGACCATGGACGGCGCCAATATCGAGATCGTCGAGGCTGCGGGCCGGGAGAATGCCTTTATCTTCGGTATGAGCGCGGACGAGGTGATGGCGCATGAGAGGGATCATGATTATGATCCCATGCAGATCTTCAATTCCGATCCCGAGATCCGGAAGGTTCTCATGCAGCTGGTGAACGGTTTCTATGCGCCGGATGATCCGGATATGTTCGCGGAGATTTACAACTCTCTTCTTACAAAGTCAAGGACCGGAGAGGATGCGGATCCGTATTTCATCCTGAAGGATTTCCGGGACTACATCCGGGCTCACGAAGAAGCCGACCGGAAGTACCGCGACCGGAAGGGATGGGCAAAGAGCGCCCTCATGAATACCGCAAACTGCGGTCGGTTCTCCTCCGACAGAACCATTGAGGAATATGTGAATGACATCTGGCACCTGGAAAAGGTGTATTAACGAAAGAAGGCAGAATATGACAAAAATCGATGTGATCTCCGGTTTCCTGGGAGCCGGAAAAACAACATTTATCAAAAAGATCATTTCCGAGACCTTAACGAAGGAGAAGATCGTACTGATTGAAAATGAATTCGGAAAAGTGGCGATCGACGGCGGCTTCTTAAAAGATTCCGGGATTGAGATCACGGAAATGAGCCAGGGATGCATCTGCTGCTCCCTTGTCGGTGATTTTGAAAAGTCTCTCCGGGAAGTGATTGAAAAGTTCTCCCCGGACCGCATTATCATCGAGCCGTCCGGTGTCGGAAAACTCTCGGATGTTATGAAAGCCGTAACCGATGCGGCCGGAAGTCTTGATGTGATCCTTAACTCCGCTGTGACGGTAGTGGATGCCTCAAAGTGCAGAATGTACCGGAAAAACTTCGGTGAATTCTTCGAGAATCAGATCCAGTATGCAGGAACGGTTGTCCTCACAAGGACCGATATCGCTTCCGAAGAGAAGATCGCTGAGGCAGTGGAAATCGTGAAGGAACTGAACGGGAAAGCCGAGATCGTTACCACACCGCTTTCGGAACTTACCGGCGAGAAGATCCTTTCAGTGATCGAAAAACGGGATGATATGCTTGAGGACCTCCGGAAAGAGGCGCTTGCGGTTCCCGACGGTGAGGACCCCGAGGAACACGAACACGAACACCATCATCACCACCATCATCATGATAGGGGAGAGGTCGAGGAATACAACATCGGCACATATGTCTATTACCGCCGCCCTGCCCTCGACATCAACAAGTTTGACAACTTCGTGGCGAAGCACTGGCCAAAGAACATCATAAGGGCCAAAGGTCTCTGCTATTTCTCCGACGAACTTGACAAGTGCTATCTTTTCGAGCAGTCCGGTGTCCAGAAGACAGTCCGCAATGCGGGACTCTGGTTCGCCACCATGCCTGAAGACCAGCTCCAGGAGATGATGCGCAGGGACAAGAACCTCCGTCGCGACTGGGATCCGGCCTATGGCGACAGGATGATCAAGATCGTCTTCATCGGTCAGAATCTCGACAGGAAGGAGATTGCAAGGCTGATGGACGAGTGCCTCGAAGCGTGACAGTCCGGCTGACAGATGGCAGAGAAAGGAAACATCATAATCAGGGGTGCCAAGGTCAACAACCTCAAGGACATCACCATAGAGATTCCGAGGAACAAGTTCGTGGTTATCACGGGCATCTCGGGATCAGGCAAGTCATCCCTCGCTTTCGACACTCTGTTCGCAGAAGGACAGAGACGTTTTGCCGAAAGCCTTTCCTCCTATGCCCGGCAGTTCCTCGGAAAGATGAACAAGCCTGATGTCGAGTCGATAGAAGGTATCCCTCCGGCTATCGCCATCGAGCAGAAGGTCAATGTCAAGAACCCACGTTCGACCGTTGCGACCACAACGGAGATATTCGACTATCTTAGAATTTTGTTCGCCCGTATCGGCCGTACTTATTCACCGATCAGCGGCAATGAAGTCAGGTGCAGCACTGAATCGGATGTGCTCGCAAGCATATTCAAAGGTGACTCCGCTTCTGTCTACATCCTTGCTCCGCTCGGGTGGGATGACCGCGCCGACAAGGTCGAGCTGATGCTTGCCCTCAAGGAGAACGGATATTCGAGATTATGCTCCAATGATGGCATCCTGCGTATCGAAGAAGTGATGAGGTTGGCGCAGGATGGCTCATATCCGGAAGGCCTGATGCTTCTGGTTGACCGTCTCAAGCTCCCTGCATTCAAGGATGGGGAACCTGTCGGAGATAATGGTGAGCTTTGGCCTGAACAGGAAAGGAATGACTTGAAGACCAGGCTTCTGAGTTCTGTTTCGGCGGCTTTCAGAGAGGGCTCCGGACGTCTTGTCCTCAGAAAGGACAATGCTGACGAGGAGTTCTCCAACCGCTTCGAGCTTGACGGAATGACCTTCCAGCAGCCGGATGAATATCTCTTCTCTTTCAACAGTCCTCTCGGCGCATGTCCTGTCTGCGGGGGACTTGGAAGC
>JAZUHZ010000073.1:0-4710 GCA_045642005.1 Candidatus Avilachnospira sp. | reverse complement strand
AAAGGCCGGAGACAAGCGAGCTTGTTCCCGGCCTTTTGCGCGGATATTTTTTCTGAACGGTTACCCTTATTCGTGCATGTTGTAGCACAGCCTCATGATATAATCCGTCATGTGTACGTTTTCTACGGTGATCCGCTTCGGTACTTTGAGGTCTGTGTGCGCGAAGTTGAGGATTCCTTTGACGTAGGTTTCTTTGATCTGCTCGGCTACGACTCTGGCGCCTTCTTTCGGAAGGGTGAGGGCTGCGATCTCAATCTCGTTTTTATTGATAAACTCGGGAAGGTCCTCCATGGGGAATACCGGCTTGCCGGCAATCTCCGTTCCGATCTTCTCCGGATCCCGGTCAAAGAAGGCTACGATGTCGAATCCTCTGTTTTTGAAGTTCGCATATCCCGCCAGCGCATGTCCGAGATTTCCGGCGCCTACAACCACGATCTTATGCACCCGGTCGATATGAAGGATCTTCGCGATCTCATCATAAAGATTCCGTACATTATAACCGTATCCCTGCTGTCCGAATCCGCCGAAATTGTTAAGATCCTGCCGGATCTGAGAGGCTGTTACGCCCATCAGGTGCGCCAGGTTGGAACTGGAAATATGTTCTACGCCTTCGTCGATCAGTTCACCGAGATACCGGTAATACCTGGGAAGTCTCTTTATGATTGCTCTGGAGATTCCCTTTTCATCATATTTTGCCATCGTTTCCTCCCGATTGTTAAGTTTTTCGCATATTTTTTTCCGAAAATGCATTATACAAAAATACTGCGGGAAAAACAACTGATATTTATGTCTGAAATTACATACACAAAAAAACTCCGGAAACCCGGAGTTTTTTTGTGTTTCATTTTTTTTATCGGATCAATACATTCCCTGGGGAGCGGCCGGTGCAGCCGGTACGGGCTCCGGAATCTTGGCAACACAGGATTCGGTGGTAAGGAGGGTTGATGCAACAGATACCGCATTCTCAAGAGCGGAACGGGTAACCTTGGCGGGATCGATGATGCCGGCCTTGATCATGTCAACATACTTCTCATTGTAAGCATCGAATCCGACACCCTTCCTGGCTTCCTTTACCTTGGAAACGATCACGGAACCGTCAAGTCCGCCGTTCTCTGCGATTCTGTAAAGAGGAGCATCCAGTGCCTTCAGAACGATCTGAGCACCGGTCTTCTCGTCGCCTTCGAGTTTCTTAAGCAGAAGCTCTACGGCCTTGGTAGCGTGGATATAAGCTGTTCCGCCGCCGGCTACGATACCTTCCTCAACAGCAGCTCTGGTAGCGTTAAGGGCATCTTCCATACGAAGCTTGGCTTCCTTCATCTCGGTCTCGGTAGCTGCGCCGACTCTGATCACGGCTACGCCGCCTGCCAGCTTGGCAAGTCTTTCCTGAAGCTTCTCTCTGTCATAGTCGGACTTGGTCTCTGCCATCTGACCCTTGATCTGGTTCACACGGTCTGCGATCATCTTCTTGTCGCCCATGCCGTCAACGATCACGGTGTTGTCCTTCGTAGACTTTGCGGTCTTGGCGCGGCCGAGCATGGAGAGGTTGGCATCCTTTAAGTCAATGCCGAGCTCATCGGAGATCACGGTGCCGCCTGTAAGGACTGCGATATCCTTGAGCATTTCTTTTCTTCTGTCGCCGAATCCCGGAGCCTTGACAGCAACTACCTTGAAGGTGCCGCGGAGAGAGTTAACGATCAGAGTGGTAAGTGCCTCGCCTTCCACATCGTCTGCAACGATGAGGAGCTTGGAGCCGGACTTCACGATGCCCTCAAGAAGGGGAAGGATGTCCTGGATATTGGAGATCTTCTTGTCGGTGATAAGAATGTAGGGATCCTCAAGAACCGCTTCCATCTTCTCAAGATCGGTGCACATATAAGCGGAAAGATATCCGCGGTCGAACTGCATGCCTTCCACAAGGTCGAGCTCGGTCTTCATGGTCTTAGATTCCTCAACGGTGATCACGCCGTCCTTGGAAACCTTCTCCATGGCATCGGCCACCATCTCTCCTACAGCATCATCGGATGCGGAGATTGCGGCAACTCTTGCCATCTGTGCCTTATCTTCAACGGTCTGAGCCTCAGCCTCGATGGTCTTTACAGCCTCTTCGAGAGCCTTCTTCATACCCTTTCTCATTACGATGGGGTTGGCGCCGGCTGCCAGGTTCTTCATGCCTTCGTTGATCATTGCCTGAGCCAGAACGGTAGCGGTTGTGGTTCCGTCACCGGCTACGTCGTTGGTCTTGGTAGCCACTTCTCTTACAAGCTGTGCGCCCATATTCTCAAAAGCGTCCTCAAGCTCGATCTCTTTTGCGATAGTAACACCGTCGTTGGTGATCAGCGGAGCGCCGAACTGTCTGTCAAGAACAACGTTTCTTCCCTTGGGGCCAAGGGTTACTCTGACGGTATTTGCAAGCTTGTCAACGCCTGCCTCAAGTGCTTTTCTGGCTTCTACGCCGTACTTAATATCTTTTGCCATATCTATATTTCTCCTTTAATACTTACTCCATGATTGCAAGGATATCCGACTGCTTTACGATAAGGAACTTCTCCTTGTCAAGTTCTACTTCCGTGCCGGCATACTTGGAATAAACCACCTTGTCACCGGGCTTTACCTGCATCTTGACTTCCTTGCCGTCAACGATTCCGCCGGGGCCTGCTGCGATCACTTCTCCCTGTGCGGGCTTTTCCTTGGTCTCACCGGTAAGAACGATGCCGGAAGCGGTAACTTCCTCCACCTGAAGCTTCTTGAGAACAACCTTATCATCTAACGGTACTAACTTCATAAATAAACAGCCTCCTTATGCTATTCTGTTCTAAATTAAGCGGGCACTCTGCCCTACGCCACACGATTATACATACTAATGTTAGCACTGTCAAGTATCGAGTGCTAAATTCTTTAAATTCCCTCGTCTTCGATCAGGTTCCGGGAAAGGGCGGCCTTACATGCAAGCTGGTCACAGCGCTCGTTTTCCGGGTGTCCGTCATGTCCCTTGACCCAGATAAAATTCACTTTATGCGGCTCCAGATCCTGAAGCAGCCGTTTCCAGAGATCCTGATTCTTGACAGGGCCCGATTTTTCCCGGTTCCAGTTGTTTTTGACCCAGCCGGCGATCCAGTTCTCGTTGAACGCATCCACGAGATATTTGGAATCGCTGTAGAGATCGATGAGGCATGGTCTTGTCAGCGCCTCCAGTCCTGCGATGGCTGCCATCAGCTCCATCCGGTTGTTGGTGGTACGGATATAGCCCTGTGACAGTTCCTTTTCATGCAGGGTTCCGTTCCTGTCAACATACTGAAGCACCACCCCGTATCCGCCGGGGCCGTCGGGATTTCCCTTCGCCGCGCCGTCGGTATAAAGTTTTACAACTCCCATGACAATCCTTCCTTATTCGTCCTGTTCTTTCTCGCTTCTCTCCCGGATGATAAAGTGGATGGGCGTCCCCTGGAATCCGTAGGCCTCGCGGATCCTGTTCTCTATGTACCTCTGATAGGAGAAATGATAGAGTTCTTTATCATTGACAAAGAAGATAAATGTCGGCGGAAGCACGCTCACCTGTGTCGTATAGTAGATCCGGAGCCGTTTTCCCTTATCACTCGGCGGGGCCATCAGCGCCGTTGCCTCGGAAACGATCTCATTGAGCACACCGGTCTGAATCCGGAGGTTCTGATTGGCCCGGACCTTATCAATCTCGTCGTATAGTTTGATGAGCCGCTGCCCGGTCATGGCAGACACATACATGATGTTCGCATACTGGGCGAACGGGAACTTCGACCGGAGCTCTTTCGTGAACTTATTCATGGTATGATCGTCCTTCTCCGGGACGGCATCCCATTTGTTGACTACAATAATGAGACCCTTGCCCCGTTCATGACCGATGCCCGCGATCTTGGCATCCTGTTCCCCGACTCCGTTCACGGCATCGATCACCAGGACCACGATATCCGCCCGTTCAATGGCCGCCACCGCACGGATGATGGAATAACGTTCCAGATCCTCCTTGATCTTTGACTTCCGGCGAAGCCCTGCCGTATCAATGAAGGTATATTTCTGCTTGTTATGAACGACCACGGCATCCACGGCATCCCGCGTGGTGCCTGCGACATCGGAGACGATCATCCGCTCCTCCCCGAGGAGCTTATTGACGATCGAGGATTTTCCGGCATTCGGCCGCCCGACGACGGCAATCTTGACGGAATCGTCCTCCGTCTTTTCCTCACCGCCCTCCGGGAAATATTTCACCACTTCCTCGAGAAGATCCCCCATGCCGAGGCGGCTCACCGCCGAGACCGCCACCGGGTCACCGAGTCCGAGATTATAAAACTCGTAGGTGTCATTGACTTGCTTTTTATAATTGTCGCATTTATTGGCGCAGAGGACCACCGGCTTATGAGAACGCCGGAGCATGTCGGCCACCTGCCAGTCGATCTCCGTCAGACCGTCTTTGGTATCCAGCATGAAAATGATCACATCGGCCATTTCCACGGCAAGTTCCGCCTGACGGCGCATCTGCTTAAGGATCACATCCTCGCTTTCCGGCTCGATTCCTCCGGTATCAATGAGCATAAAGCTCCGGCCCTCCCAGTCACAGTCTGCGTAGATCCGGTCTCTTGTGACGCCGGGGGTGTCTTTGACAATACTTAAATTGGATCCGGCCAGGGCATTGAAAAGGGTGGATTTACCCACATTTGCCCTGCCGACAACGGCTACAAT
>JAZUHZ010000072.1:0-5653 GCA_045642005.1 Candidatus Avilachnospira sp. | reverse complement strand
TGCTGGAAAAGGCCGGACTAATCAGTTGTCTTGACTACTACAACGAACGACATGCATTGAAGTTATGCTGAACCGCCGTATGCCGAACGGCACGTACGGTGGTGTGAGAGGGGGAAGAAAATTCCCCCTACTCGATTTCACGCAGATCATGAATGAGCATAATGCACAGTTCCATTCACCCCTTTTTGTTCAATTTGTGCAGAATTCATCTTGTATATTTGTCTTATTTTTAGTACAATACGCATGAACAAAAAACAAAAGGGATAGATATTATGAACTCAGATTTTACCATTGAATTCAATGAATACATGCCCTTAAAAGAGCTTGTGTTCACAACACTGAAAAAAGCCATCCTGAAAGGAGAACTGCAGCCCGGTGACCGCCTGATGGAACTGCAGCTCGCAGAAAAAATGGGCGTATCCCGTACGCCGATCCGGGAAGCCATCCATAAGCTTTCCAAAGAGGGCCTCGTCACCCTGATCCCGAGAAAAGGCGCGGAAGTGGCCGGCATTTCCAGAAAAATGCTTACTGACGTACTCCAGGTGCGGATGAACCTGGAAAAAATGGCCTTCTCCCTGGCCTTCGGCAACATGGAAGAGCGTTCCATTCATCTCATGGAGAAATACCACGAGGAATTCAAAGCCGCGGTTGCAGTCGGAGACATCCTTCGGATGACCGAAGCCGACGAAAGCTTCCACTTCGTGATCTATGACGTGGCCGATAACCAGAAGCTTCGCGAGATCCTCGAGAATCTGAAAGAAAACATGTACCGCTACCGCCTGGAATACTTACGGAATCCTGACTGCCGCAACATGCTCATCTCCGAACATGCGGAAATGGTGGAAAGCATCCGGAACCATGACTTAAATGGCGGTCTCTCCGTCGTAGAGCGTCACATCGCCAACCAGGAAAACGCCGTCCTTCTTAAGCTCCGTCAGGAAGAGGCCGATAAAAAGCCCGCAGCAGAAGAGAGTTGTTAATCAAATTTTAATAGTATTTTCACACGAAATGCCAGATAAATGAGGTATGATACAAAAGCCGAATTATCTGGCACTTTTGTAAAATAATGGAGTAATGAAATGAACGAAGAAAACATCACCGGCAGCGAGGAAAACGAAAAAAACGGAAAGGGCTGGAAAACAGTCTGGAAAGTATTCCTGATCGTATGCGCCCTTACCGTAGCGGCCCTTATCGCGCGCCGGATCATCACCGTAAAAGACGAGGTGGATATCTCGCCTCTTTCCACCGTGTCCACGACCCTTCCGGAGACCGGCGATATTGAGGTGGAAACCGCGCTTGTGGCCACGAAGATGCCCGGCGACATCTACTACGTGATCCCCATGGCCGCAGGAGAAGTTAGGAAAATCTACGTGGAGCCCGGTGATCATGTGAAAAAAGGCGATAAGATCTGTGAGATCGACAACCAGAAGCAGATCGACGCCGCCAGGATCCAGCTCGACGCCGCCCAGGTGCAGATCGATACCGTGCAGAGTTCCATCGAACTCGCCAAAACAAACCTCGACCGCATGCGGGCTCTTTACGAGACCGGCGATATCTCCGCCCAGAGCTACGAGCAGGTAAAATCAAGCTATGACCAGGCCGTGGCAGGCCTCGAAGGGGCAAAGCTCCAGTACGACGGTGCCAAACTTTCCTATGATACTCAGGTGGAATTCTCCACGGTGACAGCTCCGGCGGACGGCGTGGTGGAATCCACCAACATGACTGAAGGCAACATTGCCACCCAGACCGCCCAGGTAGCCGTTATTTCCGGCGACAGCTCCGGCAAGCTTCAGTTCAACGTGACCGACCGTCTGCTCGGCGCCGTAAAGGCCGGTGACAGCATCCGGGCCGAGAAACAGGGCACAGAATATATCTGCACGATCACCAACGTATCCACCTTCCCCGGCCAGACCACCGGGCTCTATCTTGTAGAGGCGGAGATCGGAGATGACGGTGCGATCCCTACCGGATCTTCCGTCAAAGTGCACTTCGTCTCGGAAAAAGCCGAAAACACCGTGACCGTACCCACCGACTGTATCTACTACGACGGCGGACACACCTATCTCTATACCGTCTCCTACGAGACCAAAGAGGGCGAAGAGACCGCCAGTGTCATGGAGGGAAATAAAGCGGCTACCGTTCATAAGATCGAAGTCGAAACCGGCATCGCCGACCGCGACGTGACCGAAATTCTCAGCGGTCTTCCCGAAGGAGCCGAGGTCATCCGGACCTGGACCTCTCAGTTATATGAGGGAGCACGCGTACAGGTGCTCGGAGGCGGCGCTCAATGACAAGAATTACGAAATCCGTGCTCAGGAGGCCGGTAACCACCCTCCTTCTGGTGCTCTCCATCCTGTTCTTCGGGGTGATCTCCATCACCAACACCTCCCTCGAGCTGACGCCCGACGTGAGCCTGCCGATGTTCATCATCACCACCACCTATCCCGGGGCCTCTCCGGCCGACGTAAACGAACTCGTGACAAAGCCCATCGAGGACTACTGCGCTACGCTGACCAGCGTGGACACCATGACCAGTGAGTCCTACGAAAACTACGGCATGACCATGATCCAGTACGATTACGGCACGGACATGGACAATGCCTATTCGGAACTCCGGAAAAAGCTCGACCTCGCGAAGGCCTCTCTCCCGGAGGATGCGTCTGATCCGCTCATCATCGAGATGAACATCGACCAGCTCGCCGCCATGTACATCTGCCTCAATAACCAGGCAGTCAACAACATCTACAACTATGCCCAGTCGGACATCGTTCCGGAATTCGAGAAACTGGCGCCGGTCGCTTCCGTGAGCCTTTCCGGCGGCAATAAGGAGTACATCTCCATCGAGCTGATCCCCGAGCGGATCTCCCAGTACCGTCTTGATATCTCCACCGTGGCAGGGCTTGTGGGCGCGGCATCCTACTCCATGCCCGCCGGCTCCACCAATGTCGGTTCGACCGATATGACCATCTCTTCCGGCGTCACCTTTGACGTCGTGGAGGAACTCCGGAAAATCCCGCTTACCGCAGGCAACGGAAATATCCTGTACCTAGAGGATATCGCCGTTGTTTCGAGAAAACAGGATGCGGCCTCCTCCGTGGGGCGTTATAACGGCAGTGATACCGTGCTTCTCGAGATCGAACGCAACCAGCAGTACACCGCCGTCGACGTTTCCCGGGAAGTCAATGCCACCATCGAGGAACTGAAAGAAAAGGATCCGAACCTTGATTTCATCATCGTCGAGGATACTGCCGACCAGATCAAAGATTCCTTAAAGACCATGTTCGAGACCATGGCCATCGCCATTGCCATCTCGACCGTCATTTTGCTTCTCTTCTACGGCGACCTGAAGGCCTCCCTCATTGTGGCGACCTCCATCCCCCTCGCTCTTCTCGTCGGATTCATCCTGATCTGGGGTGCCGGGTATTCGATGAACGTCATCACCCTCGGTTCCCTCGTGCTTGCCATCGGTATGATGGTGGATAACTCCATCGTCGTGCTCGAATCCTGTTTCCGTGTCATGGAGGAAAATCATGACCGGAGCTTCCGGGGCTACATCCATGCGGCCGTCCGCGGCGCGGACATCGTAGGCGAATCCATCCTCGGATCCACCCTGACCACCGTCGTTGTATTTCTGCCCCTTGCCTTTACGGAAGGACTTTCGAACCAGTTCTTCAAGCCCATGTCCTGGACCATCGTGCTCTGCATGCTCGCGTCGCTCCTCTCGGCCATTTCCATCGTGCCGCTCTGCTACGTGTACTATAAGCCGGTGGAAAAGGAAAAGGCACCCGCCTATAAAGCCGTGCGTCTCATGCAGAACGGCTACCGCATCCTGATGCGGAAACTCCTCAACCGGAAGGCGCTGGTGGTTTCCGTGACCCTCGTGCTCTTTGCCGGTGCCATTTATCTGGCAACGACGCTCAATACCTCCCTGTTCCCCGAGATCGATCAGGGAACGGTGGCCATCGATGTCCGGATGAAACCCAACCTGACGGTAGAAAAGCAGGAGGAAGTGATCCGCCGCATCGAAGCCATCATCACGGCGGATCCCGATACGGAGAGTACAATGACCTCCAACGGCACCGTGACCGCCTATCTTCGGAAAAAGAGAGAAAAGACCACCTACGAGACCATCGAAAAGTGGAAGAAAGAACTCCAGGCCGTGGACAACTGCGACATCTCCCTGTCCTCCAGCTCCTACACGAGCATGATGAGCATGGAAGCCGGGTTCTCCGTGATGCTCGAGAACTCTTCCTATGAGAGACTGGAGCAGAGTGCACTTCTGATTAAAGAAGGCCTTATGCAGGATCCCCGCGTGACCGGTGTCCGGAGTACCATGGACAATGCCTCCCCGATCATCAAGATCGACATCGACCCCGTTGCGGCGGCAGCCGAGGGCTTCATTCCCGCGCAGGTCTCCCAGTCCCTGTATGTGATCATGACCGGCGTCGAGGCCGATACCATGGAAGTGGACGGCCAGGAGTATTCCGTCCGGGTTGAATATCCGAAGGATGAGTACGACGAGATCGGAAAAGTCGAGAGCATCTCTCTGACCTCGGCCTCCGGATCGACCGTCTATGTGAAAGATATCGCCAATGTCACCTATGAGGACAGCCCCCGTGCCATTGAGAGAACCGATAAGCTCTATTCCTGTTCTGTCAGCGCCAAATATACCGACCTTGCCGGAATAAAGACCGGAGAGGAGCTTAAGGCGCTGTATGTCACGCCGAACCTGACAAACGGCACGAGCCTCGTGGAATCCTCCATTTCAAGAATGCTCACCACAGAGTTCAATGGCCTCTATGTCGCCATTGCCATTTCGGTGTTCCTGATCTTTGTCGTTATGGCCGCCCAGTTTGAGAGCCCGAAGTTCTCCATCATGGTCATGACCACGTTGCCCTTTGCCATGATCGGCTCCTTCGGCATGCTGTGGCTCTTTAACATCCCGCTCACGGCTCCGGCCCTTGTGGGATTTGTCATGCTGGTCGGTACTGTGGTGAATAACGGTATTCTTTATGTCGATACCGTCAACCAGTACCGCCGCGGCGATTATGACGGCGCGCCGAAAGACGAGGCCGGAAATCCCATCGGCATGGAGCTCCATGACGCCCTCATTGAGGCAGGCGCCACAAGACTGCGCCCCATCCTTATGACCACCCTGACGACGATCCTTTCCATGATCCCGATGTGCGTCTCCGGAAAAGGTGCCGCCGCCCTTATGCAGGGACTGGCCATGGTCGAGACCGGCGGCCTCATCACCTCCACCGTCATGGCCCTCATCGTCCTCCCGATTTACTACGAGATCATGAACCGCGGCAAAGGCGTCCGCGAAAACTACGCCGAACTGCAGTAACATAACACGCGTGAAACGGCAAATGCGTGAAACGCGCTTGCGTGTTTCACACATGCAGCTGTTTCACACGTGTTATGCAACCCGGGAAACAAAAACCTACATGAGCTGCGTGAAACATCTGCGTGCGTGAAACGCGCTTGCGTGTTTCACACACGCAGATGTTTCACACAGCTCATGCGAGCCCCCCGATAAACAAAAAACCTACATGATCTCATGTGAAACATTGAGTACGTGAAACACGCTTTGCGTGTTTCACGCACGGAAATGTTTCACATGAGATCATGCCCACCCCCGATCAACACT
>JAZUHZ010000071.1:0-6203 GCA_045642005.1 Candidatus Avilachnospira sp. | reverse complement strand
CATATTGTCGAGGTCGATAAACCCGGACGGAATTCCGGTAATGTGGTCCTTCTGTTGAGAGGCCTTCTCAATTTTGTGATACACATCAACCGCCACATCCTCGATCAGGGCATACTCATGGTTAACACCCGTTTTCAGGAGATTAAAGATTTTGGTCTCCGTATCCGCAAGAATTACTTTCGTGTCGTCCGTATCCTCGTAACACTGCTTCGAGATCTCGCCGCAGGCTTTGATCAGTGCCCGCTGCGTGGCCTTATTCCTGACGATCTCCGCATAGGACCGGATATTGACGGAGGAAGGTTCGGTGTCATAAATATCCCGCATGAAGTCCACGGACTGCATCTCTAAGGGAGCGCCGTCCTTGGCCAATTGTTCCTGCACGGTCACAAGGTCCACGACCTGATCTGCGGAAAGGCTGGCCGAGAGCTTTTTAATCGCGGCAAACATGATCCCGTACTGACGGGAATAAAAATCTTCCGGCTGAAGAATTTCAAGAGCATGCTCCATGGCTTCTCTGTCCATGAGCATACACCCGAGCACGGATTTTTCTGCCTGGACATTCTGAGGCTCCGACCTCTGCAGAATTTTCTCCTCGTTGTCGTTCATAAGAACTTACGCTTCCTCTACGCTGATATTGACCTGAGCCTGAACATCCTTGTGAAGCTTTAAGGTAACGGGATAGACACCAAGTGCCTTAATGGGCTCCATGGCGATTTTCTTCTTGTCCACGTCGATCCCGAGAGCTCCCTTGATGGCTTCCGCTACATCCCCGGTCGTTGCGGAGCCGAACAGTTTTCCGTCTTTCCCGGCTTTGATCTTTACGGACACTGTCTTCCCGTCAACTGCGGCTTTGACATCTCTCGCATTGGCAAGCTTCGCCGCCTCGATTTTGGCATCATTGGCATTTTTTAGCTTCAGACTGTTCAGGTTGGCTTTGGAAGCCTCCACGCCAAGCTTTCTCGGGATGATATAGTTTCTTGCATAACTGTCATTTACATTTACGAGAGTACCGGCTTTCCCGAGACTCTTCACATCCTGTGTAAGTATAACCTGCATTATTTCACTTCTCCTTTTTCTATCATTTCGTCGATTGCGAGTTTCACTTTCTCGATTGCCTCCTCGACAGTAACTCCGGCAAGCTGAGCTCCGGCCACAGCACCGTGACCGCCGCCGCCCATCTTTTCCATGAGCACCTGCACATTGATCTCATCAATGCTCCTTGCGGAGATAAAGATCTTTCCGGCAAACGGCGTCAGAACGATGGCCGCCTTGATATTTGAGATCTCAAGGAGATTATTAGCCGCCTGTGCGCCGATCACCGTCGGGGAACCGGTTCCCTCCGGATCACAGACAGAGATGGCAAAGCAGTCCCGGTAAACCTCCGCCGCGTCAACGGCTGCCGCCTTGGCCCGGTAATCCTCCAGCTTCTCCCGGAACATCTTCCTCACGCGCACCACGTCCGCTCCTTTTCTGCGAAGGAACGCCGCTGCTTCAAAGGTTCTGACACCGGCCTGGACCACAAAATTCTGCGTATCCAGAACGATTCCGCCGTAAAGGACGTCCGCTTCCGCCGACAGAAGCCGGATGGAATCACTGTCGTCAATATACTGCAGAAGCTCGGCAACCATTTCCGATGCGCTGGAGGCATACGGCTCCACATAGGAAAGCACCGGGTTCGGGATTGTTTCCGTTCCCATACGGTGATGATCGATCACGACAACACTGTCGCAGGCCTCGATCAGTTCCAGCGCCTCCGAATAACTGGGGCGGTTGACATCGACCACCACGAGAAGCGTGGTCGGATCCACGAGCTTGCACGCCTCTTCCCCGCTGATAAAAATATCTTCGGGATATCCGGCTGCCGCACTGAAGCATGCCTTAAAAGGCATCACCGAAGTATCGGTATTTCCATTGACGATCCAGGCTTTTTTCCCGAGGGCCGCAGCAATCCGCCAGATTCCGACAGAGGCGCCCAGCGCATCAACATCGGCATTTTTATGGCCCATGACAATCACCTGATCCTTGGAGTCAAGAATCTCACGGAACGCATGCGCCTTTACACGTGCCTTGACACGGGTATTCTTGGCTGTAGCCGCGGATTTTCCGCCATAGTAGCTGATCTCTCCGTCCGAGATGACCACGGCCTGATCGCCGCCTCTGCCGAGAGCCAGATCCATGGCTTTTCTGGCCGCCTCATTGTTCTCATCATAGGAGGCGTGCCGCATGCCGATTCCGATACTCAAAGTCAGTTTCAGGCTGTTTCCGATATTGATCGTCTTGACATCATCCAGCACCGAAAAACGGTCCTCCAGGACAAAGGACATGTCTCCGTCTTTCATGAAAAGCAGATATTTATCCACCTCAAACTTCTTAATGATGCCGCCCATCGAACCGAAATAGTTGGAGAGCTTTCTGTCGACCAGCGCCGTCAGAAGAGACCGCTTGACTTCATCCACGGTTCCGAGCGCCTCATCGTAATTATCAAGGGCAACGATTCCCTGACAGGAACGGTTACTGAGGTACAGATTTTTATATTCGAGGAGTTCCGTCTCGTCCGTCAGGCAGACAAGGATCACTTCTTTCGCAGCCTCCGCAGGCATATCCTTTCCGCGGAGACTTTCCGCCATAAACGGCCCCCACTGCATCTCGACCCGATACCGGCGGTCCCCCTGGGAACTGTGTACCACCGCCAGCTCCTCCGACGGCATAAGCATTTCTTTTGTGATATCCGGAAATACCTGCAGGATGCTTTGACAGCTCTGATCCTCGGGAAGGATATCGGAAAAAGCATTATTCTGCCAGATGATATCTCCTGAAAGATCCAGAAGTGCCGCAGGCGCCGTAAGGTCGCGGAGGATCCTCTTTCTCGTGGAGTCATAGCTGTCCGAAAAAGCCGTCATGCTCCTGAGGACCTGTTTTTTTCCAAGGAAAGAAATGAGGGCGCAGACGGCTGCCACTATAATCGCCGTGACCACGATCATGATATTCCGCTCTTCCGACAGGAAATACCATGTTCCGGACCATAAAACAACCAGAGCCGCGATCAGAAGCGGCCATCTGTAATATCCTGATAATGAGCTCACCGGTTCTTTTTTTTCACGCATCGGATGCCACCTTTTCTGTTTTTTCTGAAGAAAACATATAAGCCATAACAGTATAGCACAGTTCCCACGCGGCGTCAAAGGTCATGGCGGGTGTTTCACGCCCGCCTTGTTTTTTATGTTTTACAAACAGTTCTTGATAATCTGCCCCGTATGTTGTATAGTAGCAAAAGAGGAATTCTCCTCACAACTTGCAGGTTAATCTATAAGGAGGAATCAGTTATGGCATATGTAATTTCAGACGAGTGCCTTATGTGCGGTGCTTGCGCAGATCAGTGCCCCGTAGGTGCAATTTCAGAAGGTGACGGAAAGTACGTTATCGATGCAGATGCATGCCTTGAGTGCGGTGCTTGCGCAGATCAGTGCCCCGCTGGCGCTATCTCACAGGAATAATTCCATAGCGAAAACCTGCCCCGGCAGAAAATGCCGGGGCTTTTCTTTTACTCTTCTGTTTCATAAAGCGGGGCGATCCCGGCCAGGGTCAGGACATCATCCCGCAGGGCATCCAACTCCGCCGTCTTATACTTCCCCGACTGCTTGGCCTCTTCGATCACCGCGATAAACGGGGCAAGACTCTCCATATCCGTGAGTTCTTTTCCGACTGTGACCGGTTCCCGGAATCTGCGCTTATTATAATAGCTGATCCGGTACTCCTTGTTCTCGGTGATATTCTCGAATACCTCCCGGGAATACTCCCCACGCTTCATATTTTCAAAGCAGAGCCCCAGTCTTTTCGCATCGGAAAAAGCATCATGTTCATCCTCCACGGCGACCATGCAGATGTCGCAGAGTTCGGAGAGCGAAAGCGTACCGGTCTTTTTGGTACGGTGCAGGATCTCGTCCACGGACGGCAGGATATCCGTCACCCGGCCCGCCGTCTCGATCAGATGCTGATCCGTGATGCGGGAATGCTTGATTGTCTCTAAGAGCCTGACCTTGTCCTCGGAGCCGTAGGCATAGATTTTCTGCGGGTTGTACATATCAATGAACTCGACAAAATCACTCATTGCCTCGCAGTAGGTGGGAGCATTCTGAAGAGTTTCTTTGGTGATGCCGGTCAGCTGTTCCAGCCTCCTTGAGGGGCGTGATCCCCGCGGAAGCTTGCAGTAGGAATTGAATTCCGCATAGATTTTACCGCGAAACATGATCACGGCACCGATCTGTACCACATCCTGATAGCCGCCGTTCTGCCCATGATAATCCATCCCGTTAAATTCCGTATCAAGATAGCATACCATACTCTGCCGGCGTGCTGATCTTTTCACTTCCTGGCTTTTCTCCTCCGCTCTGTCCGTTTCCGGATCTTTTCTGTTTATTTCATCCATCATCCTGTAACCTCTATGCTCTTTCCACAAACCATTTCCCGACGGAACCGGAAAAGCTCTCCGGGTTTCTTTCAAAAAAAAGATATTTTTCCTGCCCCAGAATCTGTACGGTATACCGGTCTCCCTGTCCGCCGGCTTTCTGTGCAAAGGCCGGCCGCATATCCGTCACCCGGTCGATCAGAAACCTCCGATGATCCTCCCAGACCAGTTCTCTCGGGAGCATCCTCCCGTCCGTGTCAAACTCCACCGTCACATCCACATATACCTTCCCGGAAGGCCGGGTGCCTTCACCGCTCATGAGGCGGCCCCTGTGTTCAGATCCCGCAGGTAGGAACCGGCTGCCGTAAGCGGCGCACACGGGATCCTGTACCCCTTGTCCCGAAGGATCCGGATCTTAAAGTCAAGAAGTTCCGGAGGAACCCGGAGGATGCCGGCCGCCGTAAAGAAATCCCCGGTTTCTTTAAGAGCCTCGATGGCACTTTCATCCGGGATCTGCAGCTCCGCCGCCAGAAGATTGGCCTCATATTCCGCCTCCGACACGGAATCATAAACGTTGCAGTCCTGGATCTGCTCCGCAAGACCGGTGCGGATATGAAGGATATAATGTGAAAATTCGTGGTAGAACACTACTTTTTTCATATCCTCGGAAAGATCCGAGTTCAGCGTGATCGCCACTTTCCCGTCATTTTTCAGGATAAAGCCTTTCACGCTCCGTTGTGCCGTCCCCATGGGAAAATGAAGCAGGATGATCCCGAGCTCCGCGCACAGTCCCTCCGGATCACCGGTATCATATGCGGCTTTGAGTTCCTTCCCTATTGATATTACCGTACTCAGCTTCACTTCTGCTCTTTTCCGCCCTTACAGGCTATATATGCGTTGGTCAGGGCCAGAAAATACTGGTCCTTTGCCTCCTGATCCAGCTTTCCTCCCGCAAAAAGCGACACGCTTTTTGTCAGAAGGTCCTGTACTTCACGCGCCATCTCCGCTCCGTAGAGATTCCGGAGCTTTTCAATATAGAGGTCCTCCCGGGTGGGAAGGATTTCCGGCGCCGTATCATCCCTGAGATAGGAAACCGTCACTCCGAGCGCCTCCGCGATTTTAGAAAGCGTCCCCGTATGCGGGCTCCGTCCGTCCGTCTCATAGGAGGCCACTGTCCGCTTGGTAACACCGCACAGATTCGCCAGCTGTTCCTGCGTAAGTCCCTTCTGTTTTCTGATGCGGATGATTTTTTCCGCCATTCCCGTCATAATTTCCCCCATAATCGAAAATGCAATTTCAAAGATGTAATTTCATTTGTCTGTCTTGACATTTTGCAATTTCTGATGTAATTTCTTTTGCGTAATTGCATTATACAGACATTTTCCGCCCATGTCAATCCTAAGGAGATGAAATTTTGGAACGGGTTATCCTTCACAGTGATATGAACAGTTTTTATGCTTCCGTAGAGATTATGCTGCATCCGGAACTCCGGGGAAAGCCGGTTGCCATCTGCGGGAGCGAAAAAGACCGGCACGGGATCGTGCTGGCCAAAAGTGATCCGGCCAAAAAGGCCGGTGTCAAAACCGGCATGTCCAACCATGAAGCCCTCGGCCTGTGCCCGGATCTCATTCTCCGGGCTCCTGATTATCCCCAGTACGTGAAATTTTCAAAATACGCCCGGGAGATCTACGGCCGGTTTACCGATTACATCGAGCCCTTCGGCATGGACGAATGCTGGCTGGACATGACCGGAAGCAGCCGGTACGGGGACGGCCCGCAGATCGCGGAACGTCTCCGG
>JAZUHZ010000070.1:0-2168 GCA_045642005.1 Candidatus Avilachnospira sp. | reverse complement strand
GGCCCTCATGTGGGGATGTTTCACGGGCGTTCATGTTTCACGGAGCTTATGCTATTAAAGATCCAGCGCGACGAGGTCCTCGAGGGTTTCTCTCCTTACGGCCACGTAGGAGCTGCCGTCCTTAAGCATGACAAGGGCCGGGCGGGCGATCCGGTTATAGTTGGAGGCCATGGAGTAGTTATAGGCACCTGTGGTGCATACGGCGGCGATATCTCCGCGGCAGGTTGCAATCGGGAAGGGCACATTTTCCTGAATGATGTCCCCGGATTCACAGCAGCGGCCGACGAGGGAAGCCACCATACCGCATTCCTCGTTCATGCGGCTCGCGTTAAAACAGGTGTAGCGGGAGCCGTAAAGGGCGAAACGGGGATTATCCGTCATGCCGCCGTCAATGGACACATAGTTTAAATATCCGGTGATCCGCTTCACGGTGCCGATCGTATACAGCGTCATTCCGGCATCGGCCACGATGCTGCGGCCCGGCTCCATGAGGATCGCGGGAACGGGGATCCCAAGGGCGACGCACTCCCGGTTCACCGCCGCAGCCACCGACATGATCTTGGTGCCGATCTCCAGATACGGATCGGCATTCACATAGCGGACACCGTAGCCGCCGCCAAGGTCGAGCTCCGGCGCCAGATATCCGGTTTCCTTATACATATGGGCGATAAAGCGGAGCATGATCACGGCAGCCCGTTCAAACACATCCTCTGCAAAGACCTGGGAACCCACATGGCAGTGGAAGCCCCGGAGATCGATATGTTTTTTCGTGAGAACGTACCTGGTCATCTCCTCGGCCTGCCCGGTCTCGATGGCGGTTCCGAACTTGGAGTTCACAAGACCCGTCGCCACCGCGGCATAGGTATGCGTATCAATGCCGGGCGTCAGACGCAGAAGGATCTTCTGGGTGATGCCGCGTTTTTCGGCCTCCCGCTCGATCACGTCGATCTCCTCACGGTTATCGACGACAAAATATCCGATATGACGGTCCATGGCAAAAGCCACATCCTCATCGGTCTTGTTATTGGAATGGAAATGCGCCCGGGAAAGGTCGTAACCCGCCTTCATGGCCGTAAAGATCTCGCCGGAGGAAACCACGTCAATATCCATGTCCTCTTCCGCCGCGATCCGGTAGATTTGCGCAAAGGAACTGGCTTTGGAGGCATAGAGCGGCATCGAGCCGTGGGGGAAACACTTCGCAAAGTTCTCCTTATAGACGCGCATGTTTTTCCGGATGCGGTCCTCATCGAGGAGATAGAGCGGCGTGCCGTACTCTTTCGCAAGCAGTGTGACGTCCTGTCCCGCAAAGGTGAGATGGCCTTCGGCATTTTCAGAGATGTTGTCACATACAAAAACCGTATTCATCAGGGATTCCTCCTGTTACTTTTTTTCAACGATTTCCCGCGCCACATAAATGCCGCTCGCGGAGGCGTGGCTCAGGGAATGGGTGACGCCGCTGCCGTCCCCGATGACGTAAAGTCCGGGGATCTCGGTGCAGAGATTTTCGTCCAGTTTCACTTCCATGTTATAGAACTTGACCTCCACGCCGTACAGAAGGGTGTCATCTCCGGCGGTACCGGGCGCGATCTTATCGAGCGCATAGATCATCTCGATGATGCCGTCCAGGATCCGTTTCGGAAGCACGAGGGAAAGGTCTCCCGGGGTGGCTTTCAGCGTGGGACGCACCCGGCTCTCGGCGATCCGGCTCTCCGTGGAGCGGCGTCCTCTCTCCAGATCTCCGAAACGCTGGACGATCACGCCGCCTCCGAGCATATTGGAGAGGCGAGCAATGGATTCGCCGTAGCCGTTGGAATCCTTAAAGGGCTCCGAGAAATGTTTTGATACAAGGAGGGCGAAATTGGTATTGTCTGAATTCTTTGCGGGATCGTCGAAGCTGTGGCCGTTGACCGTCACGATGCCGTTGGTGTTTTCATTGACCACCCAGCCGATCGGATTCATGCAGAAGGTCCGGACATTGTCCTCGAATTTCCGCGTGCGGTAGACGATCTTGGACTCGTAAAGCTCATCTGTCAGATGGCTGAAGATCACGGCGGGAAGTTCCACCCGGACGCCGAGATCGACGCGGTTGGACATGGTGCCGATGCCAAGGTCACCGCAGACTTGTTCCATCCACTTGGAACCGCTCCGGCCGACGGAAAGGATGCACT
>JAZUHZ010000069.1:0-3859 GCA_045642005.1 Candidatus Avilachnospira sp. | reverse complement strand
CTCCTTTGCCCCCGGCCACCATTCTGCTGTTCACGAACATCTTCCGTGACATCTACAAAACCGAAGGCCGCATGGTGCTCATCGGTCCCCCGGATGACCTGTAGACGATAATACTTTTCCGTATTTCCGGAAATATCCCGGAACAGATGGGAAAAATCAGGCACCTCCGCAAGCTTTTTCTTCAGATTTTCCGGATCCATGACAGCGGCCAGCTGCGCGCGGTCGTCCGGATGCACGTCCCGGCGAATATACTCTGTAAAGCTGTCCAGATAGTTATCGATAACGGGATAGTTCTTCTCCAGTTCCTCCGTACGCGTGTATACCTGACAGGCGCAGGTATCCAGATCAACGAAATAGGCGGATACGTAAGTGTTCAGGAAGAAGTTGGTTAAGGCAAGGGACCCCTCCAGATCCTTTACCGTTTTACTGAGTTTTCCATTGACGGTTTCCAGTTCCTGATTCACTTCCCGGAGAGACTTCATGTTCTCGATCTGTTTGATCTCAGACTGGAACATTTCGATATAGATCAGAATGACCGCAAGGGTAATTCCCGCAAGGTTGAAAGAGCCGCTGTACAGAACCTGCAGCACGGAGGCAGCCACCGAAGAAAAAAAGGCGGAAAGAAAGATTCTGAAAAGCCTCCTGTTTTTAGTGGTCTTATATCCGATGATCATAAAGACAAAAGAGGCAGCAAGGTAGAAAAACGGCAGCAAAAGCTGAAGAAAGAAGAGACTGCCCCGCTGATATACACCGTTTTCATCCACATAAAAGAGCCAGCCGGTCCGGTAGGAGGCCGCAAGAAGCACGATCATCAGATAAAGCGGGATCAGACTGCATTGACTATTCCTGATCCGGTTGGAAAGTGCAGTGCCCTGAACCGTCAGAAAATAGACAAACCATTCATAGGCAGTCAGTGTCTCCAGGGCAATAAACAGTGCATTCAGGAGAAAAACCGTTCCGGAATCCCATCTCGCCAGCCTCAGATCAGAGATTCTCACAGGGACATTGACGATTAAATTTTAAAGAAACTTCTAAAAAAGCCAGCTGCATAGAAATGCTGCTGGCTGGCTTATAAAGTCCCTGTAGCTTTGCGTCACTATCTTGCGATAGCTTTGCTTTTCAATGATTATACGCTGAATACAATTGAATTGTCAATCATTTTAAAATGATGGGTCATGTCTCCGCCTTTTGAATCACGGTTGTGTGCTCTTTGGTCTTACTGTCGTAGTTGATGCCGCACAGAAGAAGGTTGCCGGAATATTCTTTCAGCGCATCCGGATAGTTCTTCTCTTTGATCTGTTCGATCGCTCCGCCGGCGGTCCGGTCTTTTTTCAGCTCGATGAGTAGCGCCGGTTTGTCCGCGTGGATCTGTCTCGGGATAAAGGCAATATCCGCATACCCCTTTCCGGCCGGCAGCTCCCGGATGATGGTGTAATACTCTCTCGCATAGTAGAAGGCCAGCATGATTGCACAGGAAAGCGAGTTCTCATCATTATAGGTAAGGATGGAGATTTCTTCGTGAGCACGGGCAAGGCCGGCAGAAACCGCTTCCGCGTCCCCTTCGAGAAGAGACGTAAGGAGCGCCTTGGAGGCTTCGATGCTCTTCGATACCTCGCTGTAGCTTTCTGTCCGCCTGATTGCCGTGAGGAATTCCATAGAGACTTCCTTATTGGGGATCGAGACCTTTTTTTCTTCCTGGTCATATCGAAGATACCCGAGATGTATGAGAAGCGCCAGTACATCATCTGCACAGGCAAAGGTGGTCATATCGTTTGAGAACCCCTTTGCATTGATGGCAATACTTTCTCCGGCAAGCATCCGGATGATATTTTCCCGGAGACCGTCAAAGTTCATCTCGATATAGACTTTTAAGGCCTCATAGGTTTCGGTATTGTTCCAGTAGGTGTCATATTCCCCGTTCATAATTGCCGCAACCATGGATTTCGGGCTGTAGACAGATATCCTTCTCTTTTCTTTTCTTCCGGGTTCTCCTGTCATATAGTACAGCTGATACCCGTCATACCAGGCTTTGGCCTCTTCAAAGGACATGCTGTTTTCCTCGCAGAGGACTCTTACCTCCTCTTCCGTAAAACCGAAGTATGGTGCCAGCTCTCCCGGACTGATCATGGAATACTCGTCAAACATGTTGAGGGC
Source organism: Candidatus Avilachnospira sp. (assembly GCA_045642005.1). GTDB lineage: Bacteria > Bacillota > Clostridia > Lachnospirales > Lachnospiraceae > Avilachnospira. The sequence goes on along the minus strand of JAZUHZ010000069.1, from coordinate 1,705 downwards.
CGAATGAGTGCCGTATTTCTTAACCGGAAGGATTCCGGTCATATAGGCCAGGGCCACATAAGGCTTATCCTTCAGCCACAGACGCAGAAAGTCAAGGTATTCTTTCTGTGATGCGGTATCATCTTTATATACGCGGAACAGACAGTCCCACTCATCAATGAGGATCACAAACTGGCGTCCGGTAAAGGCATAGATGTCCTCCATGGCCCACGGAAGGCTGTCAGAACACTCCGCTTCCGGAAAAGCCTTTTTCATCTCCCTGATCAGCCGGCTCCCGAGAAGGGAAAGCATCTCTCCGACGGATCCGGTCATCGTCATAAAGTCCTGCATGTTGATCTTCAGGACATTATACTTCCCGATATGCTCTGCATAGGACGGGTCCTCTTTGATCTTCAGACCGTCAAAAAGGGCGTGGCTGTCCTGCCCGTACGCATAATAGGCGGCCAGCATATCAAGCCCCATGGTCTTTCCGAATCTTCTCGGGCGGCTCACGCACAGATATTTCTGCTGTGTGCCGATCAACCCGTTGATAACGGAGATCAGCATGCTCTTATCCACATAAATCTGCGACCGGAGACTCGTTATAAAGTTTTCACATCCAGGATTTAAGTAAATTCCCATTTTAATCACCTCAGGAGAAATGATTACAAAACCTTTCTGATATCATACCACAGAAGAAAGAAGGAGAAAAGAAGATGTTCGGGCAATTTCACGAAATTCACGAAATCCACGCATGTATGCCGACTCCCGCTATTGACATTTATATTATATCTGACAAGGATCAATGCTCAGCATGATTTTGGGCGCGGTGCGATGATTTTCCACACCGGGCACACGGGTTATGCGCTGTTTCAGAATACCTTTCTTCTGAAGACTCCACAGAATCCGGTGCCCTTTTCTCCTGTATATCCTGCAATATTACACATGATCTGATTTCCCTCTTTCTGTAAAAATGATCAGCCGTTCATAATATACTTCAGCGTTTTCTATATTCTACCATACGTTTTCCGGTGGTGACAGAAGGAGATTATTCCAAATCTCCGGTTCTGTGGAGGCAAGTCTTCTCTTTCAATGATTGTGTCTTGATAAACCTGCAGTTGTATGGTACTATCTTTACAGGAGTAAAGAAAGGGAACAGGCACATCATGTCCTTTAGTGCAAAGATAAAAGAAAAACTGAGATTTTTGCGAAATATTGGAACCGGGGGGGGGACTGAGGCCCTTTTAAAAGGCATTCAAAAAGACCTGTCCGGTGCGGTTCAGATGATGCGTGAGCACCTTGATACAGGAGGAACCACAATCCCGGAAAACGATGCTTTCTATCTGGCCGGCTACTATGTGGAAAAAGCAATGGATGCCTGCCCGGAGGACATTCCCGCAGCATGCATGCGCTGCTCTCTCGCCATCCATGAACTGAAAGCATTTCCGGATGTTCCGGCTGCAACCGATACCGTCCGCATCCTTGAAGATGTATATGCTCGCCTGGAGCAACTGCACAGGAACATATAACAATTTTCAGAAAAGAGAAACAAATCATAAATACGGGAAGAGATTTCTGACGAGGTCTCTTCCCTTATTCTTTTGTGATTCCGATTTTTAATTCATTCCTGCAACGGAAGATGAAAGATCTCCTCCAGGGCATGTAGAGGACGGATTTTAGACAGGAACTTGCCATTGCCATTGCCATTGCCATTGCAAGGAGCTCT
>JAZUHZ010000068.1:0-3576 GCA_045642005.1 Candidatus Avilachnospira sp. | reverse complement strand
CTCCGATAGCGGCTGCCCTCACAAAAACTCTCCTGACACCCCGGAAAGTCTCCGCCTATAAACCGGAAAAAAATCCGGAGCGGGAGAAGATCTATGCGGAAAAACTTTCCCGGATGATACAGTACGAGACCGTCAGTGTTCTCGGAGAGGTCCAGCGGGAAAAATTCCTCGGATTCCATCAGGTTCTCGAGGAGCTCTTTCCGCTCGTTCATGAGCACCTGGAAAAGACCGAGATCGACGGCAGTCTTCTCTTCAAATGGACAGGAAAAAAACATGACAGACCCATCGTTCTCATGGGACATCAGGACGTGGTGGCAGCAGAAGGGCCGTGGATCCACGAGCCGTTTTCCGGCGATATCGCGGACGGAAAAGTCTGGGGACGCGGCACGGCCGATACCAAATGCTCCGTCATGGCCTTCTTTCAGGCCGTAGAAGAACTTCTTGGGGAAGGCTATGAGCCCGAGGAGGATATCTACCTTGCCAGCTCCAATACCGAAGAAATCGGCGGAGAAGGCGCTCCGAAAACCGTGGCCGAACTGGAAAAGCGCGGCGTGATTCCGTTCCTTGTCATTGACGAGGGCGGCGCCATTGTCGAAGAGCCCATTGCCGGATTCCCGGGAAGCTATGCCATGGTGGGCATTCTGGAAAAAGGCTCCGGCAACGTCAAAGTGATCGCGAGAAGTAACGGCGGCCATGCGAGCACGCCGTCTAAAAACTCCCCGATCGCGCGGCTTTCCCGGTTTGTCTGCGATATCGAAAAACACAATCCCATGACCGTCGATCTGGAACCGGAGCTTCTCACCATGCTTCAGAAGATTTCCGGCTACGGCCCGTTCGCGATGCGTTTTCTGCTCGGAAACCTCTGGCTGACAAAACCGATCCTGAAGATCGCCGGACCGTACCTCGGCAGTGAAATGGCGGCCCTCATGCGTACGACCATCGCCTTTACCCAGCAGAGCGGAAGCAAAGGCGCAAATGTCCTGCCGCAGGAAGCCAGCCTGATCCTCAACATGCGCTACATCCCGCACCAGAATAAGGAAGAAAGCCTTGCCGTGATCCGGAAAATCGCTTCCCGGTATGACCTTCTGGTGGAGGATCTCGGCGGGGACAGAAGCTTCCCGCCCGTAAACGCAGACGGCGAGGCCTTCCGGATGGTAGAGGAAGTGATCACAGACACCTTCCCCGGACTTCCCGTGATCCCGTACATCATGACCGGCGGCACCGATGCCGCCTACTATCAGCGGATCTGTGACGCCTGCATCCGCTTCAGCCCCGTGTACTACGGTCCGGAGCAGATGGAGGGCATGCACGGTCTCAATGAGAATATCGATACGGTAAGCCTTCCCGGCGCCGTGGATTTCTATAAGGCGCTGATCCGAAAGGAGATTTCCCATGAATGAAGCCAAGTCCATACAGATCAGTAAAAAAGCCATCACGGTTTCCACCGTCCTGGTAACTATGGTACTGATCGCCTCCGTGATTCTGACACTGATCCTCGAGCCCGGGATCATCGAGACCGCTCCGGACGGAAGCTTTTCGCTTCTTCCGGGAGAAAACCGGATGACCGTCTGGAAATATCTTCTTTCCCCGCTTCTGGTGCTGACGCCGGTGTATGAAAACTTCGTAACGGTCTGGAGCATCCTGCTTCTCTGCATCGTGATCGGCGCCGTTTTCAATGCCATGGATGCCTCGGGAATCTTAGTCTATCTCGTGGAAACACTGGCCAGAAAATTTTACGGCCGGAAATACCGTCTGCTGTTTGTTCTTTCGCTTGTCATGATGGCGCTCGGAACCACCCTCGGCATTTCCGAAGAGGTGATCCCGCTCGTTCCCCTGGCGGTCATGCTTTTTTATGCGCTCGGCTGGGATTCGCCGTTAGCTATTATGGCCTCCGATCTTGCCGCCTGCGCAGGATTTACCGTCGGCGTGATCAATCCGTTCAATACCGGCCTAGCCCAGTCTCTGTCAGATGAAGTTCCGATGTACTCCGGCATCTTTTTCCGAATCGTCCTGTTTGCCGCCTTCTACGCGGTCCTCTGGTATTTCCTGCAAAGCTACGCGAAGCGTCTCGATGCCGATCCGAAACGGAGCATCACCTATGAAGAGGACCGGATTCGGAAAGAATCCTTCCGGTTTGACATTACCTCCATCAAAAAAGACCCGGAGAAAGACCGGGCCCTCCGCTGGTTTGTCATCGTGATCGGGATCTGTCTGGTGCTTGCCATCACGAATATTTCGGTCTCCACCCTGCTTTCGAAAGCGGCGGAAAAAGGCGGTCCGAAGGCGGAAACCTATGAAAGTGTAAGCTCCACGCTTTCCGGGACGATCCTCTATATGATCATCCTCGGCTACACGGTGGCCGGGATCGGCGCGACAAAACGGTCCGGACTCCGTGGAAAAGAGCTTCACAAAAAACTCAGAGAAGGTGTACTGACGCTTCTTCCGGCAGCTGCCATGATCCTTCTCGCCGGCGCCATCGGTTTTATCTTCAGCGAATCCGGTATTTCCGATACGCTGGTCTACTATGCGGCGACCGCGATGGGCAGTTCTTCCGGCTTTCTGTGCATCCTTCTCCTGATGGGATTCCTCTTTATCCTCGAGGTCTTCATCCCGTCCGCAAGCGGAAAAGCCTTTTTGATCATGCCGCTTGCCTACCGTCTCTGCACGGTCCTCGGGATCAGTCACCAGATGGCAGTGCTTTCCTTCCTCTTTGCGGACGGTTTTGCCAACAGCATGCTGCCCTCCAACTACGGCCTTCTGATCACGCTTGGCATGACCCCCGTCAGCTATCCGAAATGGATCCGGGCTGCCGGAAAGACCTTCCTTTCCTTCTTCGCCCTGGCCATCGCCGCACTGGCCTTCGGATATTACGTATTATATAAATAACCCACATACAGGATTGTCCCGCTGCAGGCAGCGGGACAATCCTGTATGCAATCATATATATTGAGGTAATTTATGGGAACAACAATAAAATTCGGTAATTTAGAAAAAGGAAAAAGAAATCTCATCACGGACGTGCCGGGTGTCAGAGTCGGTCACGTCACCTTAAACGAGGGGGACATCCAGACCGGTGTGACGGCTCTCCTTCCGGGCGAAGGTTCCTCCTTCCGGAGAAAATTTCCGGCAGCCGTTCATGTGATCAACGGGTTCGGAAAAAGCGCCGGCCTCATCCAGGTAAAAGAACTCGGAAATATCGAGACCCCGATCGTACTGACCAATACGCTGTCCGTGGCAGCAGGACTTGACGGCCTCATCACCTATATGCTCCGGGATCATCCGGAGATCGGAACCACCACCGGCACCGTCAATCCGGTGGTCATGGAATGCAACGATTCCTACCTGAATGATATCCGCGGGCGTCACGTAACACCGGAGCATGTGCTTACGGCCATCGAAAATGCCTCGGAGGAATTTGACGAGGGAGCGGTGGGCGCCGGCCGCGGCATGAAATGCTACGGATGGAAAGGCGGCATCGGCTCCGCCTCCAGAGTCCTGCCTTTCGGAGACCGGAAATACACCGTCGGCTGCCTGATCGTCACGAACTTCGGAAAAAAAGAACATTTTACAATTAAC
>JAZUHZ010000067.1:0-2388 GCA_045642005.1 Candidatus Avilachnospira sp. | reverse complement strand
CACCTGTGCGGCATCCTTTAGTACCGTATTCCGCCCGATACGCGCCCGGGAGACGCGTTTTGCCAGTTCACAGATACAGAGAATCTCGCAGGCCTTCACCTTTCCGAGGCCGGAAAGCTTCCGGAGATCCTGTTCCGTCGCCGACATCAGATTTAAGAGACCGTTTTTCCCTTTATCGATCGCAAGGACCTCCTGGGCCAGGTCAAGCGAGGATTTTCCTCTCGTACCGGTCCGAAGGATAACGGCCAGAAGTTCCGCGTCGCTTAAGGCTCCGACGCCTTCCCGGAGCGCCCGTTCATACGGCCGCTGAGAAGCTTCAATTTCTTTGATTTTCATATTCTTCCTTTCCGTTCCGGAAAGGATTGCTCCGCATCTTTATTCTAACACAATTCCGGGAGTCTGTGAACAGGCTTCATAGATTCGTAATCTTTCCGGCGGAAAGAAGTTCCTGGACGGCTTTCATGACACCGAGCTTCGCATGGGCATAGGTGAGACCGCCCTGGAAAAACACGCTGTAGGGCTCCCTGAGGGGCGCGTCGGCAGAGAGCTCGATGGAGGAGCCTGAGGTAAAGCACCCTGCTGCCATGATGATATCGCAGTCGTATCCCGGCATGGCATCCGGTTCCGGCATGAACATGGAGTCAACCGGTGCGGCTTTCTGGATGCCCCGGCAGAAGGCAATAAGGCTCTCCCGATCCCTAAGATGCACGGTTTCGATGATATCCGTCCGTTTCTCTCCGGATGCGGGGGATGCCTCATACCCGAGGAGCTCAAATACACGTGACAGGAGCACGGCTCCTTTTTCCGCGCTCGCAGTCACCTGGGGCGCCATGAAAAGACCCTGGAAGAGCGGCCGGTTATTCCCTAAGGACGGTCCGAGTTCCCGAAGAAGTCCCGGCGCCGTAAGGCGGGCCGCCGCGCTCTCCACGCATTCCTTTGTTCCCGCAATATAGCCTCCCACGGGAGCGATGCCGCCTCCGGGGTTTTTGATCAGGGAACCGACCACGAGGTCCGCCCCGATTCCGGAGGGTTCGTACGTTTCGATGAATTCCCCGTAGCAGTTATCCACCATGATGAGAGCTTCGGGACGGAGTTTCTTAAGAAACCGGATGAGCTCCTCCATCTCCGAAAGAAGGAAGGAACTCCGCTCGGAATATCCGCGGCTCCGCTGGATCTCAATCAAACGCACTTTTTCCGGAATCTCCCGTTCGATGGCTTCATAGTCAAACTTTCCCTCGGGAGTAAGCTCCGTATACGAGAAAGAGACACCGTAGTCCTTTAACGAATTGGGCGTTCCGTTTAGTCCAAGGACCGTCTGCAGCGTATCATAGGGAAGCCCGCAAGGGGAATACACCGTATCCCCCGGTTTTGTATTGCCGGCGATGGCAAGATAGAGCGCATGAGTCCCGCACACGATCTGGCTCCGTACCAGAGCCTCTTCTGTCCCGAACACCCGGGCATACACTCTTTCCAGGGTGTCTCTTCCGATATCGTTATAGCCGTAACCGGTCGTCTCCAGAAGACAGGCTTCCGAGACGCCCTCGTCCTGCATGGCTTTGATGACCCTGAGCTGATTGATCTCAGCGATCCGGTCGATTTCCGCAAAGCTTTCTTTGATTTCGTTTTCCGCTCTCTCCGTAAGGGCGATCACAGAGGGGTCAATCCCCATTTCACCATAAATATTTTCGGATCTCACTGACAGTATCTCCTTTCCCTGCATTGATCCAGATCGCTTCTTTTTCCCGTTTGAACCAGGTCAGCTGTTTCTTGGCATAGTGGCGGGAGTCGATCTTGATCTGTTCCACGCACTGAGAAAGCGGCGCTCCCTCTTCAAAATACGGCAGAAGTTCATGATAGCCGATGGCCTGGAGGGAAGTGCATCCCTTTTTCACTCCGGAGGAAAGAAGCCTTCCGGCTTCTTCTAAAAGCCCCTCTTCCATCATACGGTCCACTCTCCGGTTGATCCGCTCATAAAGGGCTTTCCGCTCATCATATAAGACAAACAGGCGGCTGTCATAGATGCTCTTTTCCCGTTTTTTTGTCTGTTCTTCATTATGAAGGGAGATCGGCTCCCCGTGGATCCGGTAGAACTCAATGGCCCGTACCACTCTTTTTATATTTTCGGGCGGGATCCGCTCACAGGAAACGGGGTCCACTTCCCGGAGCTTTTCAAAGAGAGCCTCTTTGCCGTGTTCTTCGGCAAACCGGAAAAGAGCGTCCCGGATCGGGAGCCCTTCTTCCTCCTCCTTAAAATCGATATCGTATAAAGGCGCCTGGATATAAAACCCGGTTCCGCCGCAGACGATGGGGATCATGCCTTTTTCCTGGATTTCTGCTGCAGCCTTTCTCGCGCTTTTCTGAAACCAGGTAACGTCATACTCCTCCATC
>JAZUHZ010000066.1:0-9410 GCA_045642005.1 Candidatus Avilachnospira sp. | reverse complement strand
TGCCACGGGGTCACCATCGCTTTAGGCGCTTTGTTCGGGATGCTGAATCTCATCTCCGGACTTTCCTATACGCTTGCGTTAAAGAACGGACCCATGTCGCTTTCCGCCCTCATTATCCTCGGCGGAAGCCTGATCTTCTCCACCGTGATCGGAACGTTCTGCTTCGGGGAGAGCGTGAGTGTCCTTCAGGTCATCGGTATCGTCCTCGTGCTTCTGTCCATGATCTTCATTTCCAATACGAAGGTCGAGACCAATATCACGGCGGCCTGGATCGTGATCGTCATCATTGCGGCGGCCTTTAACGGTTCCCTCGGGATCGTCCAAAAGATCCAGGGCAATAGTGCCTATCCCGGCGAGCAGATGGAGTTTCTGTACTGGACCTTCATCTTCTGCTGCCTCTTTAATATCATATGGCTTTTCCTGAACACAAAAACCGGGAAAAAGGAGCCGGTCACGATTTCCCTCCGGGGAATGATCCTGCTCTCGGCTCTTATTGTCGGCGCAACCACCGCCACCCAGCACATCATCAACTTAAAGCTCGTGGCCGTGATGCCGGCCGCCATGTTCTTCCCCATCTGCTCCGGTTCGAGGATCCTCCTCTCCGCACTGGTGGATGTGGTGTTCTTTAAGGAGAAGCTCTCGAAGCGGCAGATCGCGAGCTTTATTCTCGGCTTTGGCGCCATCATGATGCTGGCCGGCGTGTTCGGTTAAGATTTCAGTCCTCGCCCCAGAAAACGATCCAGAAGATCACGAGGAACAGAAACACTGCGATGCAGATGAGCAGGATCTTCCCGAGGTCGGACAGTATGGCAGTATTGAGTCTGAAGAATAGCATGGGATGTCCCTTTCCTTACCACTCCGGCAGGAACTCTTCCGTGCCGGCGTAGGCTGCGATTTCTTTCATTTCCGCATAAGTCTTTTCATTGACCGGAATTCCTTCCCGAAGGATCCGGTCTTTTGCTTCTGTTTCTTTCTCGCCGTGGATGTAGATTCTGTCGCATCCTTCGGCTTTTTCCGTATTCCGGATATATTCGAGAAGCCCCGAAAGACGCTCCTCGATGGCTTTCTTATCTCCGAACATGCCGTAGTCGATGGCGGCAAAGAAGTGAGAGGTGTGGATGGGGCCGGGAGTCCGGGCAATCTCCGTGGAGAGCGCTCCCTCGGAGAGGATGCCGGAGCAGATCTCGCAGATGAGGCCGAACCCGTATCCCTTATAGCCGCTTAAGAGGTCTCCCGAACCGCCTAAGGGGAGGATCCCGCCGCCGGTTTTCGTGATGATATTTTTGAGGACCCGGTCGGCATCATCGGAATCTTTTCCGTTTTCATCGACCGCCCAGCCAAGGGGCAGTCCGTTTCCGCGCTTGACATAGACTTCGAGTTTTCCCCGCGGCACCACGGTGGTAGCGGAGTCAAAGCAGAAATCAACCGGAGAAGCCGGCATGGCAAAAGCGATGGGGTTCGTGCCGAGCACCGGCTCGCGGCCGAAGGTGGGCACCATGATGGACTCGGTATTGGTCATGGCAATGCCGATGAGCCCTTCGTCTGCGGCCATCCGGGCGTAGTAGCCCGCGATCCCGTAGTGATTGGAATTCCGGACAGCCACGAGGCCGATTCCGGCGGTTTTGGCCTTCCGGATGGCGGTCTTCATGGCAAAATCGGAGATGAGCTGTCCCATGCCGTCGTGACCGTCGATCGTGGCGGAAACGGGCGTCTCTTTGACGATCTCCGGGGTCGTGCCCATGACCACGTACCCGAGGTCCGTGAGCTCATGATGATATCTTGTCAGACGCTGGATGCCGTGGGACTCGATGCCCGAAAGGTCGGCCGAAAGGAGAATCTCCGTGATCTTTTCGGCTTCCGGCGCGGAAAACCCGTGCCCCTCAAACGTTTTCTCGCAGAAAACTTTCAGTTTCTCAAAAGGTATTTTCTTATATTCCATACGATTCCTCTTTCCATACACGGTATGCCTCGTTAAACTTATTCACCGCCTCATAAAATGCATCAATATTATCCCAGTTTGTCGCCGGCGGCACATCACATCCGGTACTGAGCATAAAATTCTTATATTTCCCGCAGCGCGAAAGGATCCCGGCAACCTCTTCCCGGACCGACTCCGGCGTTCCGAACCGTAAGGTCCTCACGGGGTCCACATTTCCGGTAACGATCACATCCTCCGGCATCTTTTGGAGCATATCCTCCATGTCCACGACATTTCCGAAATTATAGAGATCCGCATCCGAAAGAAGGATGGATTCCGTCGTGACATTCGCGGTGTTACCGCAGTTGTGATAGAGAAACGCAAAATGTTCATCCTTCACGGCTTCACTGACACGTCGGCAGTAGTTTCCGGAAAATTCCGCCGCGATCCCCGGGCTTAGGAGTCCCGCCAGAGGCTCTGCCATGATGATGCCGTCGGCTCCGGCCTCTTTGAAAGCCCGGATATAGCGGATAATGAATTCCGTGGTCTTTTCGAGGACCGCCTCCATATATTCCGGCTCCGTGAGGCAGAACATCAGGGAATTGGTCACGTCCACGAGGCGTCCGGCCAGCGAGAACGGGCCGATGCATCCGGCAAAAAGCGGCCGGTCGTGGATTTCCTGCGAGGCGATCCGTACCGCCTCGAGATAGACGTCCGTGCGCCCGGATCCGATTTCCGGAATCGAAAGCGTCTCCGCGGCTTCGAGGTGTTCATCTTCGTCAAGGTCCGGATCCAGAAGCGGTGCGCTGCAGGTTGGTACCTCTCCCTCCGAAAACCGGACCGGCGTGCCGAAACATTCCGCCTCGACGGAAAGATCCATAGGGCAGAGGGAGGCCGCCGCCTTCGGACACCGGTCATGGACCGCAAGGATCGCCTGCGCCTGAATCTTCGGATCCCGGATAAAATCTTTTACGGTAACTCCGAGGAGACTGACTGCCGGAAACGAGATGATCGGCATCGCCCGGACACTTTCCTCCGATAAGATTTTACTGATCCACTGATTTTTCTGAAATGCCATGCACAACCGTCCTTTCATCTGCTTTAACCCTTCTATTCTAAATGCTTCCGGGACAAAGTGCAACCCTTTACAAAAAGATCATAAGGAATTACAATGAAACGGAAAGTTATACCCAGGTAGGAGTGTTTATGGAATTTACAGGAAAGAAGCGGATGGAATATGCGTTCCGTCATCAGAAAGCCGACCGGCTTCCGGTCTTTGATGTGGTCAATAAGCCCGATATGTACGAGCAGTTTCTCGGCGAGCCGAATTTTGAGATGAAAGGGCGCCCTGCCGTACGGCTTGCGAAAAAAATCGGCATGGACGCGGTGCTTGTCCACTGCGCTCCCTATACCTGTCTGATCCCGCCGAAGGAAACCTGGGACAGCCCCTCTTCCTTCACGGACCGTTTCGGGATCCGCTGCCAGGTGACCGATACCTCCTGGCCCCTCGGCATGGCGACCGGCGCAATCGAGGCGGACGAGGAGTTTCTTTCCGTGATCCGGAGCCAATCGGTGACCCCGGACGACGTGCGGGAGATCCGGGAGGCAGTTTTGGAAGCCGGAGAAGAGATCGAAGTCTTAGGCGGCGTGCGCTCCGCATTCAGTTTCCTCTTTATCGCGCTGGGGCTTGAAAATCTGTCCATTGCCATGTACGAGGACGAGGATCTCTTACAGGAAATCATTGAGGCTGCCGACGACTACTGGACGAAGGTGGGACTCGAGATCATCGAAGCCGGCTGCCGGACGCTCTATGTGGCCAATGATCTCGGGATGAACGACCGGACCCTCATCGCACCGGATAAGCTCCGGGAGCTGTTCTTCCCGTCGATGGCCCGTCAGATCAGAGCATGGAAGGAAGCGGGCGCAAAGATCCTGTTCCATTCCTGCGGCAATGTGAACGCGGTACTCGAGGATCTCCGGGATATGGGCATTGACGCCCTGACGAACGTACAGGTGCGGGCCGGCATGAACCTTAAAGATACGGTGGAGCGGATCGGAAAAGATGTCACGATCGTCGGCAATGTCGATGCCACCGGGATCATGTGCCAGAAGGATCCGGCGCTTATCGAGGCGGCGATCCGGGAGGTGGTGGAAGTGGCGGGCAAAGACGGCGGCCTGGTCATCGCCACCGACCACTCGTTCCACGAGGGCATCCCGACAGAAAACGTGCTCTACTTCCTCGAAAAGGCAAAAGAAATCGGAACGACCCGTGGTGTTACCTGTCACACCTGAACCAACTTGCGCGAAGCATCGGGATTCAGCACCATAATCCATAGCGGGGATGTGAAACTTCCGATTTTACGTTTTTCACATCCCTCCCAAGTTGCTGATACATCGTGATCCCGATATGAAGGATGTGAAACTATCGTTTTTCCTTCATTTCCCATCCCTGCGAAATTTCCGAGGGATGTGAAAACCTCTCAACTGGCTGTTTTCCCCTCCTTTTTCCGACGATTTTTTTGAAAAAAGGATGTGAGAGTGTCAAAAATCAGGATTTCCCCTCCTTTTTGGCTCGAATTTTGCGAAAAAAGGATGTGAAATCGCTTCATTTGACCCATTTCACATCCCTGCTGTTTTTCTGGAGGATGTGAATCTGTCTGTTTTGCAGGGTTTCCCATCCCTCGTGATAAATTCCTAATGGCTCTGCTGCTGAAAGGTTCTCAGTTCACAGATACCGCGCCGAGGACGGCTTGGCAATGAGTGACATGGAACTCCGTGGTTCAAAACTGTGTACTTTTGACGCCCATATCATTGAAATAACTTGAAATATACGATAAAATGTAACTATTCAGAGCCATATGGTTCGATCAGGCGCATGCTTGTATGCAGACTGATCGGGCCATAGGGCGGTGTCACCACATGAATAATCCGCTCGCGCAGCGAGCTTTGAAGCCCGGTACGGGCGGGATTATGAATGGGGTGCTGAATAGTTACGGCAGAAGCCCGAATAGGTATTACAGCAACAGGAGGTTCTGTGCATGAAAAAAACAGCACTTGTGATTATGGCGGCGGGCATCGGCTCGAGATTCGGCGGCGGCATCAAACAGCTTGCCAAACTCGGCCCCGGAGGAGAGATCATCATTGATTATTCCATCCATGACGCCTTAAAAGCCGGATTCAATAAAATCGTATTTATCATCCGCAAAGACATCGAGAAGGATTTCCGGGAAGTGATCGGAGACCGGATCGAAAAGATCGCGGAAGTTTCCTATGCGTTCCAGGATCTTAACGATCTTCCGGAGGGCTTTACCTGTCCGGAAGGCCGGAAGAAACCCTGGGGCACCGGCCAGGCGATCCTCGCGGCCAGAGACGTGATCGACTGCCCCTTTGCCGTGATCAATGCCGACGATTTCTACGGCGCGGAAGGCTTCCGGATCATCCACGAGTATCTTGTGAACGAGATGGACGAGGAGAGAAAGCCCCTGGACCTCTGCATGGCCGGCTACGTTCTCGGCAATACGCTTTCCGAAAACGGCGCCGTGACCCGCGGTGTCTGCGTGAAGAACGAAAAGAACGAGCTCGTCTCCATCCGCGAGACATTTGACATTATGAAAAAGGACGGAAAAGTGACCGGAAAGACCTTCGAAGGAGAGGATGTGGCGCTTACCGAAGCGGACATCGCCTCCATGAACATGTGGGGCCTGACCCCGTCCTTCGTAAGGGAACTCGGGGACCGCTTCCCCGCCTTCTTAGAGAGCGCCGCCGGGAACCTCAAGGCAGAGTATCTGCTTCCCGAGGTGGTCGGGGCGCTTGTAAAAGAAGGAAACGCTTCCGTACGGGTCCTTGAGACAAAGGACCGCTGGTTCGGCGTCACCTATGCGGAAGATAAGGAATATGTGATGAATTCCCTCCGGGCACTGCACGATCAGGGCGTTTACGAGGAACCGCTTTTTGGCTGACAGAAACGAAAAAAGAGAACTGAATAAAAAAAGGCTCCGGGAGAATCTGATCGATTCCGAAGACGAGGTCGAGGTCCGGAAACGGAGAAATCCCGCCGTGATCATCCTTCTGATCCTTCTCCTTCTCGGGATCGCAGGCGCCGCCGTATGGTACGTAAAGGCGTCCACCGCCTGTTCGGGGGACTATGAGACTGTCTGGGAAAAGGAGATGCCGGGCACCGGCGCGGCCCTTACCTACCGCGGGTTCCGTCATTTCCGCGACGGCCTCATCACCTTCACGAAGGACGGAGCGGAATACACGGACGGGCAGGGAAATACCGTCTGGCAGAAGAGCTACCAGATGAACAACCCCGTTTGTTCCGTGAACGGCGATTATGCCGTGGTCATTGACCGGGGAGGCACCACGGGGTGCATCTTCTCGGGAGAGCAGACGACGGGAGAGATCGCCAGCGTGCTGCCTCTTTCCGAGGCCCAGATCAGCGGGAAGGGCGTGACCTATGCCGTTTTAAATGACAGCGATTCGGATTTCATCAGCGTGTACCGGAAAGACGGCACAGAACTCGATATCACGGTCAAATCCGTGGTGGACGGGGACGGATATCCCTTCTCCATCGGCGTGGATCCCACGGGGAGCCAGCTGGTGACCTCCTACGTGAGCGTGGGGGACGGCAGCGTGACCGGAAGCGTGGTGTTCCGGAACTTCGGCGAGGTCGGGCAGAATCAGGACGGCCGCCGCGTGGTGGGCGGATTCATCGATGAATTCGCCGGCCATATCGTCACGAAAGTCGGGTTTGCCGACGAGGAGCATGCGCACGCCTGGTACGACGGCGGTGTGGTCTTCTTCTCCACGAAGGTGCTCAACCAGCCGGAGATTCTTAAGAACGTGGCTTTTGAGGACGAGATGCTTTCCGTGGCCGAGGCAAAATCGCATGTGGCCGTGATCCTTGACCAGACCGGAAAGGAAAAGCCAAAGCGCCTCGAGATCTATGACCAGAGCGGAAACTTAAAGGGCAGCGCGGAATTTGACGCAAGCTATCAGGGATTTGAGATCAATGAGAAAACGGTGGTGATCTGGTCTCCGGACCATATCCTCGCCTATGATCTTCGGGGACGGCTCATTGCCGATCTCTCCTATGACGGGCGGATTCTCGCGGTGACCGGAACGGACCGCCTCAGGGAATTTATCGTATCGGAAAGCGGCCGGATCTGCCGCATCCGGGGATTATAACAGCAGGGAGGAATGTCATGAAGTACTTGATAGGAATTGATGTCGGCGGAACCGCCACAAAGGCAGGTATTTTCAAGGAGGACGGAACCCTCATTGACAAGTGGAGCATTGATACGGAGATCGGGGACAACGGGATCCATATCTATGACAACTCCACCGCGCTGATCCGGGAGAAAATGGCGGAGCTTTCCATTGAGCAGAAAGACGTGCTCGGCGTGGGCATCGACATGCCCGGTCCGGTGTATGCGGACGGCCATCTCGGAAAATGCTCCAATATCTTCATCACCGGCGGCTATCCTGCGGAAGAGATCTCCCGGCGCCTTTCCGGCATCAAAGCCGTAGCGGCCAATGACGCCAATGCCGCGGCCTTCGGCGAGATGTGGCAGGGCGCCGGAAAAGGCTACAGCTCCGTATGCATGGTGACACTCGGAACCGGCGTGGGCGGCGGCATCATCATGGACGGCGAGATCATCGCCGGATGTCACGGTGCGGCAGGAGAGATCGGGCATATTAAAGTCGAGGACGGGGAGACGGAAGTCTGCAACTGCGGCGGCAAAGGCTGCTGCGAGTACTATGCCTCGGCCACCGGCCTTGTACGGGTAGCGAAGCGTATTGCGGCAAACGGCGATCCGCTTCTTCCCTTTGTTCCGGGGCAGGAGATCCTTCATCCGGAGAGCGGGATCAGCCGGTTCGGCGAGAATCTTACGGCAAAGGACGTCTGCGATCTCGCAAGAGACGGCGACGCATGCGCCTGCGAGGCCGTGGAATTTTCCATGGATAAACTGGCCAGAGCCCTCGCATATGTGTCCTATGTGGCCGATCCCGAAGTTTTTGTGGTCGGCGGCGGCGTGTCGAAATCCTCGGATATCCTGCTTCCGCTCTTAAACGAGAAGATCGTCCGGTACACCCCGCTCATCCGGGAAAAAGAGAGAAATGTTATCTCCGCGAAGCTCGGAAACGACGCCGGCATGTACGGCGCGGCCGCGCTTGCGTTATATAAAATTTTCTAAACGGTGATTCTATGAAGATTACAAACGCCCGCGTCTTTGTCGACGGACATTTTGAGGACGGCGGGATCGAATTTGAAGAAAAAATCACGGCAGCAGGCGCCTTCGTCAAAGAAGACGCCTCTTCTGTCGACGCGGGATCTTTTATGAACAACGGCTTTTCCGCGGCTTCTGCTGCGGAAAAGCCGCTGATCATTCCCGGCCTCATCGACATTCACACCCACGGCGCCGTGGGCGTTGATGCAAATGACGGGGACGCGGCGGGCCTTCGCGACATGTCCCTGTACTACGCCCGGGACGGCGTGACCTCCTGGTGCCCGACCACCAGTACGGTCATGGAAGAGGATCTTATGAAGGCCATGCGCACGGTCCGGGACTTTGAGCGCCCGGCAGACGGCGCCCGGGCAGTGGGCATCCATCTCGAAGGGCCCTTCCTTTCTCCGGACCGCGCCGGCGCACAGAATCCGGAGGCGCTCCGGCTTCCGGACCTTTCTCTTTTTGAGCGGCTCCGGGAGGAGTCCGGGGACCTCGTGCGGATCTGTTCCCTGGCGCCGGAGCTTCCGGGCGCGGAAGACTTTATCCGGGAGGCCTCCAAAGAGGTCACCGTTTCCATCGCCCATACCAATGCGGATTATGACACCTGCATGCGGGCATTTGCCGCCGGCGCGTCGCATATCACCCATACGTTCAACTGCATGCCGGGCATCCATCACCGGGAGCCGGGCACCATTCCGGCCGCTCTGGATGCCGGTGTTACGGCAGAGCTCATCACGGACGGCTTCCACATCCATCCGGCAGTCATCCGCCTCGCGGCCTCCCTGTTCGGGGAGAATCTGGCCCTCGTGTCCGATTCGCTCCGCTGCGCGGGCATGCCGGACGGCGACTATTCCCTCGGCGGCATGGACATCACCCTCGCGGGCGGGAAGGCTACCCTCCGCGGCCGGGAGACTCTGGCCGGCTCCTCCGTGCACCTCATGGAAGGCCTTCGGAGAGCGGTCCGCTTCGGCGTTCCGCTCGAGCAGGCCGTCACGGCAGGTACCCGGACGCCGGCCCGCGTGATCGGGAAAGAAAACGAGATCGGATCTCTCCGACCCGGCCTCGCAGCGGATTTTGTCATTCTTTCAGAAAATCTGGAGGTTCAGGCCGTCTTTATCGGCGGGAAAAAGTGTTAGGGGGACGGGTGTGTCAAGGGGACGGGTTTCTTGGCATCTCCCTGACAAGGAACCCGGCCCCCTGGCACGTGAAAAATCATGGGAATACTATATAAAAATAACGATATTTTTGCATGCAACAAGCCG
>JAZUHZ010000065.1:0-13868 GCA_045642005.1 Candidatus Avilachnospira sp. | reverse complement strand
ATTCCGCCCCCGCAAAGCCCGGATCAAAAGCGCTCACCCATTCCTGTGCGGAAAAGCTCCCCCGGAAGACCGCCACATAAGTGTCATACCGATCCTGCACCTTCTGATACCCGAGAACCAGCGTCGCACTGTCTTCGGTATCCGTATCATAAGTGCCGGCTTTGTGGCTTTCCACATACCGCACATCGGTGAATCCCGCTTCGGTAAGAAGTACCGTCCAGTCATAGCTTTCCGCCGGAACTCCGTCCACAAGGATCCGGTTCTGGGTTCCCTTCGGAAGGTCCTTCTCCCGGAAATAGATATCCGTGGAAAGGAGTGCGCAGAAAGCCGCAAGATCCGGGTTGTACGCAGTATTGTCCCCTTTTGTGATCCAGGCAGGATCATATCGGATCTCTGCAGCAATCCGGTCGTCGGATTTTCCGCCGAAAATGGCACCTTCGACCGTGATTTCCCGGCGGAAGGTTTCCTTTGCACAGCCTGCGAGCGGGAGAACACTCAGCACAATAACCAGAAACAGTACCGTAATCCTCATCATTTTTCTCATTCTTATAAACCCGCTTTCTGTGAAAGCCTCTTCTTCCCTCGATTTCATCTTCTGTCTTCCTCTGTCAGCCTTTCTTGTGGAGAGTGAGTTCCTCCTCTTTCTTTCCGTACAGGAAGTACGGGCACTGCCCGCCGACCTGGACGTCGTAAAGGATCTCCCCGTCTTCTCCTGTATACACCCGGAAGATCCTTCCATAGGTCCTGTCCCCGCGGTGTTTAAAATACACGTCATCGCCGGGCAGGAATTTCGATCCGATCACCTGCTCCGGTTCTTTTATTGTAACTGTTCAGAACCCCCTGCTTTTTACTGCAGGACGATTTCTGCATTGCCGGAAAAAGCAGCGGTCATGGCTTCATATACGCTGATGCCGTGTTTCCTTCCGGTACTTAGGTACGACATGATATTGAGATAATTCTGTGCACCGCTTTCTGTGCGGAAACATCCCGATACTTTGGTTTTCGTTTTTACGTTGCGTACATCTCGTTCCGCCCACTCTGTGTAGGAAAACATGGCCACGGCTTTCTGATACGCGCTTCTCCGAAGCTTACGTTGCTCGTGAATCGCTCAAAATAACATTCGAAGCCCCCGGATTTTCAATGCCGGAGAATATCTCAATGTATTTTTTCTCTCTCGGTACGATGAAATACTTTATAAATTTTGCCATGATGCGGCTGAGCAACTCGGGACGGGCTGATACCATTCCGAGATTGCCTGCGATTCGCATCATGCCAAATGCCTGACATCGCGTATTATATAACGCAAGCTTTTCCTCGTCCGTTGTCCCATAATATTTTTTCAGTAGAACGTCCCACATCCTCAGTGCCATCTTCGGAGTTATGGACATGATCGGCATACATATTTTATTGAGAACCGGAAATGCAGGAACAAATTTCATCATTGTGTATGTTCCGCCGATATCAAAAAAGCCGTTGCCTCTGCTGATGTCTGCCATATCTATTATCATCAGTTCACCTGACGAATCAATCATTACATTATTCGGATGATAATCCCCGTGTATCATCGTCGTTCCCCTGGGAACAGCATCAATAATCCGTTTCATCGTCTCGGCTTCACTGTCGGTGATATACTTCTTTGCATGATCGGCTCTGTCATGATACACCTGCACGAAGTCCGGATAGATATCCTCGTCTGCCTCAATCGAATTGAGGGTGCATAGAAGCCCGGCAAATTTTTCGCTGTACTCATCAAATTTTTCCGGATGTGCCGTAAGAAATTTCCCGAGTGTGGTTCCGTTCAGGATCTCAAACAAAACTCCATAACCCAGTTCCGTCTCAACAACATCATACGTGATCGGAGTCGGTACGCCATGCATAAATGCATAACGCGCAAATCTTCTCTCTCTTTCAACGTCCTCTATTGTGCTGTTGTCAGTAAATACCTTTATGATCGTGTCTTCACCGACCTTGAATATCTTTCCGTGACCGCCCTTGCCGATGACCTCACAATCCTTTACCGACACAAATCTGTACTGCTTTTTGATCCCTACAAAAAGATGAAAGCCATAGCTTTCAAGCGTATCACTGATTCCCATACTCGCATTTTCTACCGTGATATCTCTGCACTTTTTCCTGAGTTCAAGAATAACATCCAGTCCATCCGGCGAAATCCTCTTTAGATGCCTGGCATTGATCTTAATACTCCTGATTTCCCCGTCCAAAAGTCCAAATATCACCTGTGCGACCGAAGCGGCATTTTTCGCATCAAGCCTTGAAGGAAGCTCTATCTGCAGGGTACCGTTCTCTTTTGCCACCTGACACGGTTTAAATTCATCCATATGATTCATCTGAAATACCTGAAAATCTCAATCCTTTGTTCAGAACCTCATCTGCGTTCCGCTTCGGCCGGTGCCTGCCTGGCACCCGCCGCCTGCGACGGTCCCCCGAATGGTCCATACACGCTCCAAAGCCGCTCACGCGAGCGGATCGGTCCTATGGCTCTGAGTAGTTACCAAATATACAAAATAGGCAGCAACACTTAATATTGCTCCAAATGTTACATCACTTAAAAAATGTGCTCCGAGAACAATTCTTGATGCCATGACAAGGCACATATATATGATTCCACAGATATATCCGTGTTTCTTATTTTTAAATAAGCTTGAAAATATGCCGACAGCTGCTCCGGAACAGTATCCATGTCCGCTGGGAAAAGAACGTATTTCTTCCGTATCTATTCCATTTTCCGCGATAAGAGATTGAATATCATGTATTCTTCTATACCAGGCTGTATATTCGATGCCGGGAATATTTTCTAAAGTTAATCGATATCTTGGACGATCAAAACATCTTTTCAAAATTTGCATAACGATAAAGCCTGATACCAGACAAATCAAAACGTAAAACAAGCTGTCAGCCTTTTCGCTGCTTATGCATTTCTTTCCTTTTGAAAAGCCTGTTGTAAATGTTGTAAAACCGAATGCTGCCATACCGAAGGCTACAATTGCCACTTGCTGTCCTCTTTCAAGTTCGGGCAGCAGCATTCCTACTCCGTCTTCCGTAAGCAGGGATCCGCCGACAAATAATATATATACGATTGCGATTCCTGTACAAAGTATTTTTCTCAGGAAACCGGCTTTATCTTTATTTATTTTTTGATAGCCTAAAACAAACCCGGAAGCATAAACATTAAAAATAAAGAACGGGTATACACCTATAATGGTAAAAAAGGAACTGCCAATATCATTCTCAGAATATAAAGTATTGCTTATTGCCAAATCAAAAAATGTTCCTATGACAAAAAATCCAATTAAGACAGATAACAGTAACAATACACGGTTCTGTAAACTTTTATTTCTCATATCTTTCTTTCTGCCCGTATTTCACTTTCATGGCGGAGACTGCCTCCGCGGCTTTCTTTCCCGGGCTTTCAGGCTTCCGTGTCTATGCCCACAGCCCGTACGCATTGCTTCCGCTGCCCCGTCCTGACCGGAAGGAGTTGTCACTGACCCGTCAGCCATCGATGATGTTGATGCGTCCTTGTCCGTAGGGATCGGCGTAATCTTCACCAACAACACCTCCGAGACCCTCGATGATATAGTTTATGAGAACCTGATTGTCGATCATCCCGCTGTCCATCAGGAAGTTGTTGTCGGCAAACATGGAATAACCGTTCCCCATCTCCTTGAGCACATAAGTGTGAGAGGCGAGCGTGTAGACCTTTGCAGGATCCAGAGGTTCATCACCGACCATAACGTCCTTTACACGGCGCTCACCTTCTATAGAGACGAACATATCTGTGTCATCCAGAACCACGCCGGATTCTGTGCTCACATCAACGGTGAGAAGCCTGTAAGGATTTCCGGCCAACTCTTCTTTCAGGATATCAAAAACAGATTCTCTGGATTCAAGATACAGATCTGTTTCCGTATCCAGAAGCGCCTCATAAACCGTTGTCTGCATCAGGATGCTGACAGCTTCATCCCGGGAACAGCTTTTCAGCTGCATAAGCTGTTCAACCAGATAAACTGCAATGCTTCGTATCATCCGATTCTGATCTGCAGTCTTCATACTATCCTACCACCTGTCTTTTTACGGTATTGAACATTAAGGTTTTCAGCGCTTCTTCTGTTCTGAAAAAAATACTGTTTCGGAAGGTTTTCAGGCTTCAGCTGACTGATGACCTCCCTGCAGTTCAATAAACTGACGCAGGTCATCAATGATAC
The DNA here is from genome assembly GCA_045642005.1 of Candidatus Avilachnospira sp. Lineage (GTDB taxonomy): Bacteria > Bacillota > Clostridia > Lachnospirales > Lachnospiraceae > Avilachnospira. Next base: position 9,642 of record JAZUHZ010000065.1, on the reverse strand, counting down.
CCTGATTCCCGGTGGAATTGTAGTTCTCATAACATACATCGATATATCCGAGCACGTGATATTTGTCAAACAGGACAGCCAGTTCGGAATAACTCTTTTTTCAGCTTTCTGCAAGAAGAGGAATCAGTACCAGCTGCATATTCAATACTTCTTTTTCTCTGATGCTCACGGGTTCACCTCCGTTTTCCTTTCAGCCTCTGCCTTATACTTCATCAGGTCAAGAACATATTCCGGCATTCTTCGTTTTCCTGCTTCCCAATCCACTACAGTCCGGTACGGGATACGAAAGAAAAGAATTCTGTCCTGTTCGAGACCATATAATCGCTAAGCTGGTTCACTTCCACTGCGCATTCCACAACTGAAAACCTCAATTCAAATCATTATAGTTATACGTTATTTGCGGTTCGCGGCTGTATCAGCTATGTATTAGATATCCGAATGGGCGTACAGGACCACGTGAACGGTTTTCTTATCTACCCGTTTTTTCTCATAAGTCTGCTTAAAGCTGACCGGATTGTCTATGATGCCTGCTTTATCGTAAATATAGAAATACAGCACATCACAATCGTAGTGAACCATGTCCGCCGCGATCTCTTCGCTAAGATTCCTCTCTGTACTTCCTGCATGTGTGCACTTTAACTCAATGACTGCAGATTGCGAATCAATTACTATGTCTTTCCGAACAGTATGATGGCCGGAATCCTGAACACTTTCTGTCCTGGCATCCGTAAAGGTCCAGCTTCCCGAACTGTGCTGCCTGGTACACGGATCTTTTATTCCCGCGGGAAGGCTTTCCGTTCTGAATTCTGCGAACCACTTTTTCATAATCCAGATTCAGTGGTGCTGTTATACTGTTTTTCTTTTGGCAATGTTTATTTTATCTTGTTTCAATTCTGTTACTGATCTGTGACCTTCCAGTACCCGCTCTTATTGGAGCCGACTCTTTCTAACAACCCCACTTTCTTCAGATAACTGATTCCGTTATCGATTGCTGTCTTGCCAACGCCTACTGTCCTTTCAAGATCAGTCTTTTTTACATTCGGATTATTCCGCATCTCCGCTAATATCTTTTTCTGTGTATTCGAAAGATGAATGATGCCTGTTTTATCACCGCCTTTATCACCCATTTTATCGCCCATTACGTTAATCCAGTTAAATGGGATTTTCACCACGATCGAATTCTCTCGGAATTCAAATGCACCTTTTCCGTAAAGGCTGGTGATTTTCGGTACTCCCCGCCCGGTTTTCTCACTGATATGCAGTTGAAGGAAAATTTCAGACAATTTTTTATTTACCGGGACAGATTCCCCCGCAAAAAATCCTTCCAACGTCTGCTCAGCATCAAGAGTTCCTCTCGACAGAATTTCTATCCGATCAGAATAAACCGTAATCATCGGTTCATTTCCCGACACCCAGAGGTTATGTACAAATGCATTGATCACAGCCTCACGAAAGGCTGCATTTTCAAATAAAGGAGTCTCTTTTCGTTCTACAATCCTGTTTGTCTCATCAGTCTGGATAATATTCAATACATCACCGTATCTGAGGACATCGTCAAGTGAGTACAATAAACACTGATTCCCGAATTCCCGTACGGAATACATGTTATCAGCTCTGGTTGTTCCGGAGAAAATAGCTACTCTGAGCGGCATGTGAGAATTATCTGACAGCAGTTGAGCGAGAAGATTATATTTTCCATCTTCCGTATAGAAGGAAAGATTCTTCCTGAAGTTCTCAGGATTTAGTTTCAATCCTTTTGCCCCATAATAGATCATCAGTTTTTCAAAAGTCAGATCCTGATATTCTGACGGTGTATTTTCTACTGTAGGTTTTCCATGTCTTAAAACATCAAACAGGTAGGATTCTTTTTCCGGAAACCTTCGCAGGTTTTCTTTACTTGATCCGATTCTGATAAAACGTACCTTTCCAAAGGCAGTCGGTACCCGCTTTGCCGCCGGAACATCCAGTACTACAATCTTTTTACCGTCGATATACTCCGTCAGAAAAATGAAATTCAGGTCCGGCGTCAATTGCCTTTCAAGGAAGTGCTTGAGCGGTTCGTTTTTCACATCCTGATCCGGATTGAACGTTGTTCCGGTAATCTCATGAGTTGCATCTTTCACTCCCCAGACAAAATATCCATTATTTCTTCCTTCTATTGCAGCACTGTTTGATATTGCAGATATATACTCTCCCAGTTCAGTGGCAATGAACCAGTCCTCCTTAAATTCAAACCATTCTCTTTCAGAGTTATATGCACATAATTCACTGACGATGTCTTTTACGCTTTTCATTTTATCACCCACTTTCTTACCCGGTATTATAACACAGGTGGGTAAGAAAGTGGGTGATAAAGTGGGTGATAATTCAAAAAAGTGCAGGCTTAAACTACCTGACCGGTTTCTATGTATCTACCATTATTCAGTTCTCAGGCGGCTTCTATATTTCTTTGATTCAATCCGGTGTTCCTCCCATTGTACTGAATACCTTGAACTTACTTTGATTCTTTCTCTCTTATCAGCTTATCTATCGTCGGCCTTGATACTTCAAGGTCTTTCGCCATCTGGGATTTAGTGTAAGTGCGGTCTTTCAGATACCTTTCGTAGCAGGCACCGAACTTTTCCGGGATCTTACGTTTCCTTCCTTTATATATGCCTTTCTTCTTTGCAATCTCTATGCCTTCCCGCTGACGTTCCCTGATGTTGGCCCGCTCAAATTCGTTGATGGCGGCGATCATGGTGAGCATGAGTTTCCCGGTCGCGGTGGAGCTGTCGATATTCTCCTTATTGGAAACAAGAAACACGCCTTTGGAGCGGAACTCTTCTGTCAGTGTCAGAAGGTCTGCCGTGCTTCTGGCAAGACGTGAGAAGTCATGGATATAGACCGTATCCCCTTCCCGGATGAATTCTCTCATCTCCTGCAGTTTTGGGCGGTTCATATCCTTTCCGTTGATCTTCTCCACAAACCACTTCTCAATATCATATTTCTGAAGCGCTTCCATCTGTCTCGCTTCATTCTGATCTTCCGAGGACACCCGGACATAAGCTACCCGCACGTTTTGCCTCCTTTGTAATGATAGGGTTAATATTCGATGCAACCTGTAAATTTAACTGATTATTAATTCTATATTTACATTATATCACGGCATTTCCCACAGTCAATATAGAGTGTACCCTATTTTGCCTCTGTAGCAAAACAGGCGTTAACCTCACTGATACGTTGCCGTGTAATATTCCATTATTCAGTTTCCGGAGTTCTGTATCAATGATTAGCAGCCATAGATTGGCACATACTTACAATTACAATCAAATAATGATTATAAAAATCCCCGGAAAGCATTATCAGTTTCCGGGGATACAGAATTCTATATTGGAGATCGGTATTACTTAATCGGAGGATCCATATAAGTGAGACGGCTCGGCCTGAGTCCCATACGGGCATACAGTTCACAGAGTGTCATGGCACAGGCACCCGCCTCCAGCACGGGAACATCATACCCGTCTTTTGACAGACGCTCTTTCATCTCATCATCAATTCCTACGATTCCGGTACAGCCCATGACAAGCACCTGAACACCGTCATTTTCGATTGCCTCTTTGCATTCCTTGTAAAGGCTCTTCATAAGGAGCTCATGATCCTCCAGCTGAAGGACCGGGATGTTCAGTGTACGGATCGATGTGACACGTTTCTCCAGACCGGCCCGGGCAACCGCACCGGAAAGCATGGGAACAACATTCTTAAGAACCGTGACAATGCCGATCCTGTTACCGAGACCGAGTGCAAGATGAATGGCAGGTTCAAAGCCGCCGAACACGGGGATATCGATTCTTTCTCTGGTGGCACGGACACCGGGATCTCCAAAGCAGTTCACAAAGATACCGCTGATCTCATCGCCTTCGGACTCTTTCACCGCCGTTTTTACGACCTCCGGTGCGGCAAAAGCTTCATCGTACTCACATTCGATGGTGACCGGCCCGGCAGGAATCTGCACATGCTTTGTTCTGGTATCCGGCATGAGGTATTTTTCCATATCATCGATCATAGTCTGACTGAGGATCCCGGGTGCTGTTACAGGGACAATATCAAGCAGAGTAATGTTCTTTTTGTTTTCCATTCGTATCTCCTTTCAGGCTTTCAGGGTGCCGGCTGCTTTGATCTTTACACGGTTCGTATTGCCAGGGTAATACTGAAGAGGAACATCCTCAACATCAATGATCTCTACCGTTTCCCTTACCGCGCCGGCTTCCACTGCCATATCTACGGCTTCTTCCTTCGCTTTTGTAAGCGCCTCGTCTCTCGGGATCTCGTCATAATTGATCAGCTTCTCAAAAGTGCCGCTGACCTTTGAGATAGCGGAACCGATCGCATTTGCGCAGCCAAAATGGTTCGGCTTCAGCGTGCGGAGGGCACCGGCGAGTTTATTCGGAAGAATGACGGAGCCGCCTCCGACAAGAATAACATCGCTGTCATCACTGGATATCTTCATTGCATCGATGGCATCTTCCACAAGCGTACGGATGGCATCAAGCGCTTTCTTTGCTGTCTCCTGCGGGATATCCTTTACAAGGGATGCGTCACCGATGTCTGCCATACCGAGACGTACTGCAATGTCGGTGGCGGTCATGACATCACCGCCGAACACCATGGCCTTTTTCGTAAGTTCAAATCCTACAGAATCCGGTCCCACGGTAACGGAACCGTCTTCTTTCTCCCTGACAATGGAGCCTCCTCCGAGACCGATGGAAAGAACATCCGGCATACGGAAATTGGTTCTTACGCCGCCGATCGTGACAGCCACGCTGGATTCTCTCGGGAATCCTGTCTGGATCACTCCTACATCGGTCGTCGTTCCGCCTACATCAATGACGATTGCATTTTCAAGTCCGCTCAGATATCCGGCACCGCGAATGGAATTGGTCGGTCCGCAGGCAACCGTAAGGATCGGATACTTTCTCGCGTGGTCCATGGTCATCAGCGTTCCGTCATTCTGTGAGATATAAATGGCGGCATTGGTGATTCCTTCATCAGCAAGGCTTTTTGCAAAACCCTCTGTAAACCTCTCGGCCACCTGCCAGAGGGCTGCATTCAGGATCGTGGCATTTTCACGTTCAATAAGTCCCATGGACCCGATCTCGCTGGAGATGGAAACATGGACCTCCTCTCCCATCACTTCCCTGGCCAGTTCTGCCGCACGAAGCTCCTGATCGTTTCTTACCGTAGCGAAGGCACCGGAAACCGCAATGGATTTTACGCCTTTTTCCTTCATTTCCGCAAAGAATGCTTTTGCAGCATCCTCATCGAGCGGAGCGATTTCCCGGCCGTCATATTCATAACCGCCGCGGATCACAGTGTTTCCGACTGCAATGGCTTTGATATCTTCCTCCCAGTCTACCATTGGCTGTACGCCGAGGGTGGCCGGAGCACCGATCCGGAGGATTCCGATCTTTGCCAGATTTTTTCTCTCCACGATCGCATTTGTACACTGTGTCGTTCCGAGCATGGCCTGCCCGATCTGAGCACGGTCAACCCCGGATACATCCAGGACATTCTTCAGCGCTCCGACGATTCCCCCGTAGATATCGGAGGAGGTAGGGCTCTTGATATCAGCGACTACATTGTATTTTTCATCTATGATTACGGCGTCTGTATTTGTTCCGCCTACATCAATACCAAGCTTATACATTTTTCCATCCTCCTTTTGCTCTCTCTTCAATCGGCTCATAGTCCGTATCGATGCCAAAGTATCTCGGACCGACCAGGTCAAGACCTTCTTTGGTGCGCCACATATCGAAGCACCTGAGGCCTACCACCAGGACACGTTTTCCGTATTTCAGAGCGTCAGTGGGAACCGGAACGAATGTGTCCGTATCCACAAGACAGATCAGGTCAGGAACCGTGGCAACGATCTCACCGTCGATCACAGCGGAGAGATTCTCGTTCTGGAAATTCACGTATGCAGAATGGCCTTTGCACTCTCCGATTCCTTCCAGAACCACTTTGCCAAGGTTAAATGCGCCTTTTGTCTCACGGAGCACATCAGCAATCTTGCCCTTAAACAGTTTGATGCCCTCTGAGAATTTCAGGAATTCCTCTTCAGGAGTCGTTTCGGTTACATTCTTGACATTTCTGAGTGCTTCTCCCAGTTTCTGGCTCTTGGTCACGATGCCCTTTACACCGTATTTCTTCAGCTGGGCTCCTGTTACGCTGTACAGGGTAACCGCAACGCTGCCACCACAGCTCATGGTCACGGCACGTGCGAGCTCTTCTGTCCACTTGTTTGTGATTGTCTCAAAGATGACGGTGTTCCCCTTTTCATCTGCAAGAGCCATCGGGGATGCGCTGATCCCGCCGATCGTGAAGGTAACCATCTGAAGTTCCGGGAAAGCTCTGCCCATTCCGTCGCAGTCCACAAGCGGAAGACCGAGTCTTGCTGCCGCCGCGATCGGGAACATGGAGTTCAGTCCTCCGGCTTCCATGGGCATGGTCGCATAGATCTTTTTCCCGAAATGGTTGGATACGATGTCAAAGAGTGCTTTATACTCGCTGCCGCCGATGATCTTCTCACAGAGAACGGTAGGGGCTCCCATCATAGCGAAAGGAACGATCAGAGCATCATCCGGAACTTCCTCCGGATCAAGGAGTGTCACAGGCCCGCAGTCGTTGATAGCTCCGACTGCAACAAGCTTTCCGATATACGGATCACCTCCGCCGCCGGCACCTAAGAGAGCGGCACCGCTGGCGATGTCTTCGATTTCCGGAATACCTAATTTACGCATTTTTGTATTTCCTTTCTGCAGAATATCAAGATTATTCCGTAATTCTACCAAACTGAATCAATGGTTTCCTTGTTTTCAGGGATAAAAAAAGAGACATGATTTTGTCTCTTTGGACAATCTCACGTCCCGATCAGCCTTTTTACTCCCACTGCCCGGTACAGGCCGTAGGTGGCAGGCATCGCTCCCACCGGATAGCCCAGACAGTTGGACATGATACGCAGCCGGTATTTGATCGTATTCTTATGGACAAACAGCCTGTCTGCCGTTCGCTGCACGCTCTGATCTGCATCCAGAAGGAAAACGGAAAGCGTTTCCATAATGCTGTCCGGTTCCCTCATCTTTTCAAACACCGAAAGACCGGAAAGGGTCTTCCGGATCGATTCCTCTCCGGCTTCCACCGTTTCTCTGCATCCGGATGCAAAAATAAGATCTTCTCCCGAATAGTATTTTCTGTCCGGAAGGATCTTCACGGCATCCTCTGCCTCTCTGTTATACAGAAGGAAAGACTGCTGGACGTCCGTAGTGTTACTGAGATTCGTGAATAAAGCTGCGACAAAGCCCTCCGGAAGAATGGAAACTGCCTCCTCATACACTTCCGTAACGTCCTGACTCAGATCAAATGCACTGGTGAACAGAACGATCTCCTCGTCATAAAGGTCAGCAAAAGAGGTACTGCAGTAGATACCTGTATAATCTGATAAAGCCTTAGCCATGGATTCCGTAAGACCGTTCCCTTTGAAGATCCACATGGAATTGATAGAGGCGATATCAATCATGAACATGGCAGCAAGGGATCTCATTCTCAGAGGATCGTCATCCAGGATTGCGCGTACCAGCTCGCGGATATGCGCGCTGTCATCCCGCTGTTCCCAAATGTTCACAGAGATTCTGACTGCCTCTGCGGCATTCGATACCATGGTTTCCGGAAGAGGTGTCCCGATGTTGATCAGATAGAGCTTCAGGTTTCCCGGGACATGATGGATCAGGCGTTTCTGTATGAAGCCGTCCGGGATACATTCGAACCTTTCCGTAGGGCTCTTTATCTGCGACACATTTGATTTTGTGATATAGCGGCTGATGCCGGCATACTCTCCCGGCCAGGCCGCTTCGTAGATCGGCACATCCTCCGCATCCGTAAGTACGAGGCTTGCATGAAATCTTTCCGACAGGAGGCGGATCATTGTGTTTGCATTTCTTTTTTTGGCAGGAAGTCTTGCTATGGTGTCAAGGAGTGTCACGACCAGGGGCTCGTTACGGTCCCTGTCATGGATCACGGCTCCCATGATATCGCTGATGGCATCACTGTACCTGAGATTTTCCTGATTCCTGGGCATACAGATGACTACAAAATCCTTTTCATCGGCATACTCAAGGATCCTTTTGGAAATCTCCTTAAGAAATACGCCGACATAGTAGACAATGATGCCTACCTCTCCGGACTGCTCCAGCTGGCAGACATTGCGGAACTGGACATCCTCATCATCAAGAGCGTTGATGAATGAAGTGATGACGATCTCGCCTCCGCCGGTCTGCTCATCCTTGTTTACGTGAGAATCGATCAGTTCCGGATTGATTGTTTCCAGAACCGAGACAGAAGAAACGATCTTATTGATTCCTCCCTTTCCTGCGACCACTTCCGCATTATACAGGGACGGAAGATGCAGAAGATCCGATACGGTTACGCTCATGATTTCACCACCTGTTATTTGTCCTTTTGAACATAGTTTTTGTATTATAACATAAAACACAGATACTGGTTCATTTCCTTTTCTCCTGTGTTTCCTTTTTTTCGTTTATCAGCTTGTCTATCATCGGCCTTGATACTCCAAGATCCTTTGCCATCTGTGATTTTGAGTACGGCCTGTCAGAAAGATACCTTTCATATCAGGCATCGAATTTCTCCAGGATCTTTCGTTTCCTAAGATATTTTCTGCAGTATGTTATTATTTCTTATCTTTTCCTATTTATGATTCGCCCCGGCTGATACAAATCAACTGATTGCGGAAGAGCGGTCATCGTAGCTTGTAAATAGAAAAGAGGCCGAAGCCTCTTTTCACTACCTTATTTGATGAATCTTTGAGTCCAAGGATTCTCTTTTTTCTTTAATGATCTATTTTTGTAGGTTAGTCATACACCGACCTGCGAGTAAAACATAGGCAAATTATCCTACCGTATGAGATACATTTAGATCTATTGGTAGAAATAAACGGAAAATTTCAGTCAAATCATTCCCCTGTAGTCACATCCGTAATGACGGAACCGCCTGTGATCACGGTGGCCTTGCCGTGATCTGACAGTACGTCCATCTTCGTCATACTGATTATCAGGCATGAACTCATCTCCAATCAATTTACTTTAAGGAGAGTATTAAGCGATCTGCCACATCCTGCCTGGAGACGAAATACTGCACCCCCAAGTTTTCCGGTTCCAGGTTACGAAGCAATACCTTTTTCCCCAAAATCTTTCCGATCATGCCCTTTCGTGACATCAACCTTATCAATCAATGATATCGTTCCATGATAAAGTGGATTGATAAATTCATACCCCAACATATCTGTCAATCTCCTTTACCATTTCCTCGGAAGACATATTATCAAAAATGTCAGGGCACTCAGCTACATAGTTGAGGATCAGGTATTTTTCATCCAGCTCTCTGAATTTTTCCAAAGAAAGGCCATGTGACTACATATAATCTTTGGAGACCAGATACATTAAGAATATACTGCTAAGTCATAACCACCACTTCAAGTGGTGGTTTGGGATGGCCCTAATAAGGGCCGATTACATGCACGCCCAAAAGGGCGGTGTTGCGAGCATTGTTACCGGCACCGCTTACAAGCGGCTCGGATTTTCTTCTTTCCTCGAC
>JAZUHZ010000064.1:0-1863 GCA_045642005.1 Candidatus Avilachnospira sp. | reverse complement strand
CGAGATGCGGCGCAAGGGACGCGGACAGCTCCGCGAGGACCTTCTCGATCTCTTTTTTCTCCGATAGATAGAGCTCCCGGAGGTCATTATTTAACTTCACGATCACCATGGGCTCCACAAAAAGCGTCATGCCCGTGGAGGTGGTGTCGTGCACCAGGCCCGGCACTCTGGCCTTAAATTCCGCCTTCACCGGGAGACAGTAGCGGCCGTCCCGCTGGGTGACGATGGCTTCCGTAAGGCAGTCCCGGTAGGTGTTCAGCTGTCCCTGCACCGAGTCGTGGATCTTATCCTGCGTGGCCTTGATCTGCCGGCGTACCGAAAGAAGACCGGGCGAGGCGTCATCAGCCATCTCCTCTTCGGAAAGAATGTCGCGCTTAATTTCCCGGTTGATGCCGGAAAGCGGCTCGATAAAGGAAAAATCCTCGCTTAAAGAGTCCGCCCGTTCACTGTCATCATAGCTTTTCGCCCGTTCTGCTGCCGTAAGAAGGGAGCTTAAGCGCAGAAGCTCCGCCTGGGAAAGCGCGCCTCCGACCTTTAGCCGCGCGAAAATATCCGCGCAGTCCTTTACTCCGCGGAACGAAGGGGCATTTCCCCGAAGGCGCATCCGCTCTCTGGCATCGGCCGTATTGCGCTGATACTCCCGGATCTTTTTCGGATTCGCAGAGGGTTTTATCTTAGCACACATACTGCGGCCGGCATCCGAAGAGGCGTAGCCGCAGAGCATGTCAATGATCTTATCAAATTCCAGAATTCGTAATGTTCGTTCTTCCATTTTCTGTCTGACCTGATCCGGTGCTTCCGGAATTATACTTCCTCCGAAGACCCGGAAATCGGCGCCGGTTTTGCTTCGAGAAGATGCATGAACTCCTCGCCGGTGATGGTTTCTTTCTCATAGAGATACTTCACGATCTCGTGAAGCTTCATGATATTTTCCTTCAGGATGCGGTAGGCCTTGTCATGCTGCTCTTTCACAAGAGCCACCACTTCGGCATCGACCTTCGCCTGCATCTCCTCCGAGCAGGCAAGACTCATGTCACCGCCGAGGTACATATTGCCCTTCGCCTGAAGCGCCACCATGCCGAACTCCTCGTTCATGCCGTAGTAGGCGATCATGTTGCGGGCCAGCTTCGTGGCCTGCTCGATATCGTTGGCGGCGCCGGTAGTAATCTGCTTAAAGACAAGCTCCTCGGCTGCCCGTCCGCCGGTCAGTGTGGCGATCTTGTTGCGGAGTTCCTCGCCGGACATCAGGTAGTGATTGCCGTCCTCGTCCACCTGCATGGTGTAGCCGAGCGCGCCGCTCGTACGCGGGATGATGGTGATCTTGTGCACGGGCGCGGAATTATCCTGCTTCGCCGCCACCAGGGCATGTCCCACCTCATGGTAGGCCACGATGAGCTTTTCCTTATCCGTAAGCACCTTGTTCTTTTTCTTATATCCCGCCATCACGACTTCGATGCTTTCCTCGAGGTCCTGCTGGTTGACGCGGTCGCGTCCGGCCTTGACGGCCCGGAGCGCTGCCTCGTTGATCATATTGGCAAGCTCGGCGCCGCTGGCACCGGGGCAGGCCTTGGCGATGGAGTCAAAGTTGATATTGCCGGTCATCTTGACATCCTTCGCATGGACTTTAAGGATTTCCACACGGCCCTGCATGTCAGGAAGCTCCACCGGCACCCGGCGGTCAAAACGACCGGGCCTAAGGAGCGCGGGATCAAGCGTGTCGGGCTGGTTCGTAGCGGCGAGAACAATGATCCCCTTCGTGCCGTCAAATCCGTCCATCTCCGTCAGAAGCTGATTCAGGGTCTGCTCGCGCTCGTCATTGCCGCCTAAGCCTCCGCTTCCTCTCTTCTTTCCGATGGCATCGAT
>JAZUHZ010000063.1:0-1542 GCA_045642005.1 Candidatus Avilachnospira sp. | reverse complement strand
AAAGGGGTCCATACCGGTACGAAAAAGGACACACCGCCGTCAGACCGTGTGTCCTTAAATTATATCGTTTCAGAGCTTTTTCAGGATCTCCCGGATCTCCTCTTCCGAAGGCATGGAAGGGATCCCTCCTCTTTTCCTCACGCACAGACCCGCGGTCACGGTCCCGATGAGCGCGAAACGCCTGAGATCCTCTTCCCCGAGATCCGTTATCCCGGTCCCGGAACGGAGGAATTCCGAAACGAATCCTCCCCAGAAGGCGTCTCCGGCTCCGGTGGTGTCAGCGGCTTCCGAGCGGAGAGCGGGAAGAAAGACGCTGTGACCGTTCGCACAGACCGCGGCTCCCTTTTCTCCGAGAGTCACCGCCGTCAGGACCGGTCCTTCCTGCATGATCCGTTCCGCGGCTTTTTCCGGATCCGCCGTGCCCGTGATCAGAAGGGCCTCCTCTTCGGATACCTTGACCATGTCGGCGAGAGGAAGCGTTTCCCGTATGGCTTTCGCTGCGGCTTCGGGACTTTCCCACAGAGCTTCGCGGTAATTGGGGTCATAGGAGATCAGAGCTCCCGCCGCCTTTGCCGCTTTCACGGCGCCGACCGCGGCACTCTTGGAAGGCTCGTCCGTAAGGGAAAGACTGCCGAAATGAAAGACAGCCGTGTTCTCAAGGATCTCTCTTTTCACTTCTTCTTTCCGGATCATGGTATCGGCTCCGGGCTTTCTCGCAAAGGAGAAGCTTCTTTCTCCGTTGTCCGCTATGTCCACGAAGGCCAGGGTCGTGAACACGTCTTTGTCCCGGAGGATCCCCTCCGTTCCGATGCCGGCCTCCTTCAGTGTTTCGATGAGAAAGTCTCCGTGCATGTCTTTTCCCACCTTGCCTATAAGGGCGGTCCTGAGCCCTCTTTTCGCGCAGGCGGCAAGGAAATTTGCCGGGGCACCTCCCGGATTCTGTTCGAAGAGCCTCATTCCGGATGCGCTCTTTCCGGCGTATGTGAAATCTATGAGCAGTTCGCCTATTGCTGCGACGTCGTAATGCATATCGGTCCTCCTGTGCGGTTTTCATTATGATTATACCCTTATAAGGTCTTTCCGGCAATAGCCTGCCGCGGCGGGAGAGGGAAGCGTCTGTATTTTGAGGATGACTTCCGGTTTCCGGTATCAGAAAAAGCCCTGTTTTATTATATTTTTTACGTATTATTCTTAATTTGCTTGTAACCAAACGCCATAAAATGGTATTCTATGTACTAAGGTGCGCTTTCTCTGCGCCCGGATTATCACATATGTTTTTTTATGGAGGTAAATTATGCTTAAGAAAATGGAACGCCGCTGGATCGACCTTACTCTGGACGAAGTAAAGGCATACGGCCGCGAATTTGACACGGAAACAGTATGGCATGATGCGCTTCAGCATGAAATGCTCGAAACATCGGACAAGCTTGCCCTGAAGAAGAACCTTACGATCGACTTCGAGGACGGCACAGTATGGACATATGAATTCTTAGACGAACGTCACCTCAAGTGGGAAGTAAACGACGGCAGAAAGGGAGAAGA
>JAZUHZ010000062.1:0-26035 GCA_045642005.1 Candidatus Avilachnospira sp. | reverse complement strand
GCTCTTCTCCTTTCCGCTCCCTTTGGTCCCTCCTTATGTTGCGCAGGTTTGGCTCATTTACGTTTCGCTTCCTGCTGTCAGGTATCCATCAGGACATACATTTGCTTTGCGCTGTTACGTTGTTCGGCCCTTCGGCTTCTCCGCCTACTATGGCCTCTGCTGACTCCTTGCAGTTCGTTGTTACTGCGCGTGCTTTTGGATCCAGTTCTCCACACCGCCTGCAAGGCCTCACGGGGTAAGCCCCGACTCTTTCCCCGTTTACCCTCCTGATTTACGCCGCAAGGTTACGGTTGCCTTTTGGATTTTGACGCCTTAAGTCGTCTTGTCCGCTTACAACGCCTTGTATCAGGTTTCTGTTCGTAGGGCCACGGTTTCGCTATTGCTTCTTCTCCCCCATGCCTCACGGCATGAAGCTTGCAAGTCGCTATCGGATTCGTCGGCAACTACGCTCCTTGGGACTTTCACCCAAGAGTCGGAACATGCCCGTCATACTTAAAAATGGCCGCATAATCGGCCATACGTCAGTTCATTCTTTTTCTTACTTCCTCACGGTATTTTTCCGGCACCTCATCAATATCGATTTTTCCGGGTTTAACATATCCAATGTAAAATCCCGGCCAATCTAAAAGCTGTCCGCATTTTGGACACTTATCATCGTCCTCATTAAATAAAGTCTGCTTACAGTTTGGACAGATAGGTACATCAAATTCTTCCAGCAAATCCCTGTCCCATTCCAGACCCAAATCCGGCTGTTCTGGCTTTTCTTTATCCATGATTCACTTCCAATTCCAGATACTGCAGCTTTTCTACCTGTTCACCGGTTATGCCTTTAACCGTGTAACTGTACTGCGATTTAATCACATTCTCCTTCGGCACACCAAGGTACGCTGATATTATCTTTTTTACATCTTCTGCATCAAGTACGATTGCCGATTCCATTAGTATTCCTCTCCTGTTATTTCTTCATACTCTGATATGAAAAGCTTTCCTTTCTCTACCGCATTCCGGAGCATGCTTTTGTTCCATGGTGTCGGATACCACTGATTCTCAATAATCTGCTTATACAGTTTCGTGTGTTCCATTCTCATCCTCCTCTGCCGGGATATCAATATCTGCCATCATAGCAATATACGCTGTTATCCCTTCTTCATTTTTGAGTTTTTCCCTCAACTGCTGGTTTTCCCTTTCCAGCTGTCTGATTTTTACGCTTGCATCTACGATACGCATTTTTCTTATTCCTCCTGTAATTCGGTTTTACACCAAAGATGCTCTCATACTCTGCATCAAGATGCTCAATGATCCGGTTGACGTTGCCTTTCGAAATACTTCCAATCTTGCTCTGATAGTGTTTTTCAACGTCTTCCATTGTAATTGTTCCATTCCGGACAAGCTCTCCCATTTTCTTAAGCGTTTTTCTTTCTTTTGCTATTGTTTTTCGCAATGGAAGTACGATCACCCTGCCATTGTCCTTCAGAATGAAACGCTTTTTCATAAATGTAAATCCATGATTTACCGGCTGAATACCACTTTTGTCCTTTATGGTAAGCCCTTTCTTTTCCATCTGTTCTCTGATATATTCTCTTGTTTCCTTCATCTGCTCTTTATCTGTTCCGAACATTAAAAAATCATCATTATATCTGAGATAAGATCTTACTTTCTTTCTCTCTTTTACATAATGATCTATATTATCCGGCACAGCCAGCTGAAGCATCTGCCCCATCTCTGATCCCAGAATGGTTCCTCTTTCTCCGAATCTGTCTTTTTTTATTTCTTCTATCGTCCTCTTGTCCTTGCAGCTATCAATAATTTCATACAGATACGGTAACTCTCGCTTATCTGAAATCTTTTTGTCCGCTATCTTTTTTAATTCTGAATGAGGAGTTGAAGGAAAAAATCCCTTTACATCAAGATGGATATAGTAAATCTTTTTCCCTTCTGATTTCCTGAATTCTCTTTGCAGAAAGCATATTACTCTTTCTATCGCAAAATCGGTTCCTTTGTGCTTCTGGCATGCTCCATTATCATATATAAAGCTTCTCGTAAGATCGGCCCTGACTCCATTATTGCATAGCGATCTTTGCCATACACGATCCCGAAAAGAGGTCGCATGAATATCTCTTTTCTTCGGTTCTGTAATAACGAATTCATGATACGGCATCAATTTATACCGTCCTTTTTCTATGTCCTCCTTTAGTCTCTCATTCCTTGATGCTTTATTTATAATATATTTCTGCACGCTTTCCTTTTTGATCACAGACTTTGAACATTGAATTGCAGCCTTATTCAGTTCGTCAAGCGTTTTTGCTTTTTCAAACACACTGCACCTCATAATACCATGGTTTATATACTGACATACTCGAAAGTATCAGTCATCCAATGGTTTGTTTTTAACTCTTTCGAGTAAGGATGATTGCTCCCTGCGTAAGCCTCGGATTTCGGACACGGCTATATGCCGGCTTACTTTTTATCTGGACGTATGCAGTCGGGCACGGGCCCATTGCTGTTGTTCGCATTGTTGTTGTTCAGTGCCCCCGAAGTGTTCACATTGCGCACGTTATTGCAATTAGAGGGGTTGGGAGAGCGGAGCCACCACACGGTGGCCACGGCCCGCACGATGATCAGCGATCACCCTTCTTTTCCATCTTTTTTCTATCTGATGTTTGCCATGCATGAAGTAACGCCAGTTCTTCATTTATATCCTTTTGGAACTGCTGTGTGTGCTCCCTGCTGAATCCAATATCATCTGCGAGGTCATCCATAAGCATTGACAGCGTCTTCAGTATTGCTATCGCTCTTTCCTGGTATACAAGTCTTTCATCCCACATCATCTGATTTTCAAGATTTGTATTGTTTGCATTGTAGACAGCCTTTTTAAATGCCTTAGCTACTTTTGCAATTTCATCTGCTCCAAGCCATCTCATCCTTTTCGAAACATATTTTTCTGTAGAAATAATTCTGAATGCATCACGCTGAATCTTTTTCGCCATCAGGACAACCTTGAATTCTCCTGTTTTTGTTCGATGATATTGTTCACTCATTGCTTTCCTCCGAAAACCGGGCGTCTATGTAGACACCCGGTTTTCTCTATTTTACTTGATTAGTAGATTACGCAGGCGGGCACGGGCCCATGGCTGCTGGACGCACCGTAGTAGCCCAGTGCCCCCGAAGGGTACACACTGCGCACGTAACTGCAAGAAGAGGGGTAGGGAGAGCGGAGCCACCAATAGCGCGCTGTCGCGCCCTGATACTTAATTCTGTCTGCATTTCCCGCTCCTGCATAATACTGATACGGAGTCTCTTTTACTGTTCCGTCATTCCATACAGTACCCTCTGCTACTCCATCGGCCTTTCCAAAACCAACTTCAGTCATAGAAAGCGGGAAGCACAGTTCTTCCGTATCCGCATACTTCACTTCTGATGTTCTGTCGTTTACATGTAACAAAGTTCTTTTTCTTACTTTCCCGATTACTTTCAGGAGCTCCGGATCAAGGCAATGCAAATATCCCGCCTGTGTGCACGTCGAAGGAAGATCAAAAACCGTTTTAAATTCATACCAGTTCGGAACCCCGTCTGAAGCACCGGCCCCTGCTTTTGAATTCATCCACATTCTTTCATCCGAATCTGCATAACAGTTCGAACCATACGCATTTCTTCTTGTGAAATTGCAGTTTTCGGAAGATCTGTAAGCTAAAGTTTCAGCCGTAAATGTTCCCAGATTTATTCCTTCTGTTCCGATGAACGTAGCGATTCCACTTTCAATCTGTACTCTTTTGTTGGCAATACTGTCATATGTGATAAAAGTTCCGTTGGTGATCTGCTGTTTTGTATACACTCCACTGCTCTGATAAGCTCCGATTGTTGTATGCCGTACTGCGCCACCAGCCGGTACATTCCGAGAAGGTGTAAACGCATATGTATCATCCTGGGACGTACTGTTATCGTATGCGCCATGATCCAATGGAACAAGATAAGTTTCCCCAGCCTGCAGGCCATTCGGATAATCATTCGGATTTACATAGAACAGACACTGCGGTCTCTTATATGCAATCACGTTATAATTCACGACATCATGCGGTACTATAGTCAGTGTGCTCGAAAAAGCAGGATCCGCAGGGTTATCCTCATCCACTCCAAGCACATCATACAGAATTTCAGTGGCCGTAACTGTTACATTGATTTTTGCGTTGGCCGCGGCCGTTCCCGTATACGTAATTCCATATACAGAAAGCAGTACAGCTTTCCCATTAAATCGCCATATAAGGCCGTCGTACTCAAACTCATAAATCGCATTCTCTGCTTTTCCGATTTTGTCTATAAATATCTGATCATCAACCGTAACCGCTGTGACTCCATCTGTTCCTGATCCTGTTACAGAGGTCGCTCTTGGTACATAGAACTGATGGTATTTTGAAAACAGTCTCTTTGCCAAGCCAGCCCTTACGATTGCCTGAACCGTTCTAAAACTGTCAATATGCAGCCCTCCGGAGTTGTCTGCAATTACTGCAAGTGAAAATGCAATTTCTTTTCCTGTTTCGTCTGTAAACAGCCTCTGTCCAGCCATTACTCTTCCTCCTCTAAAATCTGACATACATAACCTTCCTGATCTGTATAAAGACCAAGACTTTTTAACCCGGTAATTCCCACGCCTTCTTCAAAATTATTCTTTTCGATTCTTCTGAGAGACATTACCTCCGTTCCATTTACAGATTCCTTCTGTGCGATATATACATACGCATCATCTTTTAGCTCTGTGACAACCGGCTTTTCTGTGATTTTCTGTGTTGCCATGTTTTTCCTCCATATTTCCTTACGGCAAAGCGTCTATAACTGTTACACTGTATGTTACTCCGTTTATTTCCGCCGAATCAAAATTGAAATCACAGGAAACATACCTACTGTACATTCCTCTTGTTACGTGGAGACCTGTTGACACATTGCTGATTGCAGTATATTTTGCTGTCCCTGTTGTTTGCATCGGATCATCTGTAATTCCAAGCATACTCGTAAACGGGTAATAATATCCTGCTGAACCAGAGTGAATAAGGTTGCTTCTTGTAATCGTTACCGCAACGGCTTTCCCATCATACTGTCTTGCGTATGTCAGGTTGATTTTTGTCCCGCCTTTTAATACGGCATAAATTGTATAATATACATAGTTTGACAGGCAGTATGTTCCGTTTCCCTGGGACTTTATGGTAATTTTATTCCCGCTTTTTGAAAACGAACCATTAGCATTCATCACTGCTTTTGTATTGCCAAGCAATGTGTCATTCCATCCTTCGCCATCATTCGACGATGTATATGTTGCGCACCGGTCGAGTACGACTTCCACATGGTCAATATCATTCAGGTATGAATATATCTCACGGGCCACACCACCTACACCGATATATGATTTCATCACCCGTCTTGCTTTTCCGCCAACACCTAAGTACGGAGCAATTATCCGTCGTGCTACACCTCCGATTCCTTTATAAATCATGTTTCCTGCTCCTTACAGATACTGCAGATAGATTACTCCGCTTGCGAGAGCAGAACTTCCATGAGTCATCCCGCCCGTCCCTGCATAAATCTTTCGAGGTTTTGCGGTGCCATAGTCCGTACCCTCCAATGATGTAACTCCTGTGCCTCCGTTTTCGACTTCCAATGTGCCTGTCGTATTTCCAAGACCTAATGCATTACGGAGATCCTTCAGTGATGTCTTTCCTGTTCCTCCCCTTTCCACCGGCAGCGTTCCGGCGTTGATATCTCCCGCAGAATGCTTATGTACAGAAGGTGCTTTTCCGTCTAACGCTTCTTTCACTCCTCCCGAAGTGACCATTTTCGTGCTGTTTGCTGTCGGCGTCGTGTCAACTGACGAATTTCCCGTTCCGCCATTTTCTATTGACAGCGGGCCGGATCCGTTTCCGAGGCCCATTGCATTTCGCAGTGCCTGCAAGGTTGCCTGTCCGGTTCCTCCCCTTCCAACCGGCAGTATCCCGGCGTTGATATCTCCTGCATTATGGTTATGGTTTACAGCTGCTGCCCCGATTTTTTCCGGAGTCAGCTGATGCGGATTGTTTGTATTGGCCACATGATTGTCAAAGTCGCTCTTTGACGCATACAGCGCAGACGACGATATTCTTACCTCCACATGCTCGGCATCTCCAATTGCAATGATCACGGAGATCGTCTGTCTGCATGTTACATCTGTAGCTCCGGCAACAAGCCTTCCTCCGTTCGGATCATACGCGTATGCATAAAGTACATTCGTTCCGTCTTCATCTTCACAGAACAGACCAAGCTCCTTCCACTGGAATGTCTCATCTATTTCCGTGTTATCGAACGAACCGGTTACTATAATGTATCCTTCTTCAGAATCTTCCATGTCGCTGATCCCAAAAGAAATCTTCGGCGATACAAGGTCCGTCAGATGCTCCGGAGCCGTTGGTGTTCCGCTTCCTACCTTGAACCCGGTAAAAGTAATTGTTTCTCCGGCAAGTGCTCTGATCTGCAGAGACTTTCCCGCATCTGTAATTATCGGAGCTGTTGAAATCATGCTGTTCCTCCTTCATCAAAACACAAAACGCCGCATTCATCGGCCATGTTTACGTCAATTTCATCAACGAGCCATAAATAATCCTCCGGGTCTATAATATCCGTGCTCGTTGTGAGTTCTAAACCGGATTCCTGCGCTGCTCCAATATACCTTTTCGGCAGGTTCTCCGGCTTCGCCGTAAAATGGATCTCATCCCAAAAAGATCTCAGGTTCTTATAATACTTAACCGCTTCTATTACCTGTAAAACATGGTCATAGTTTTTCATTCCCTCTTCTGTGTTCAGCACATCAATCTTGAAATGATACGGATCCGCATCATAGTCAAACCACTCCTTGACCACAGCTTCAGACATGGCATTCTTTACCACTTCTTCAACGGCCGCCGGAGTTCCTGTCCTTGATACAAGTCTCAATGTATCCTTAATGATTTCGCGCTTCCGTTCTATGGCATAGTTTTTATCATAGAATGGCGTTTTAAACTCGATTGCCAGAATATCAAGGGCCGGTTCCGACAGATCATTGATTCCCGCATAAATCATGGCCTCGGCCATTTTCTGCGTAATGAACTCAATCTGCTTTCTGATTGTAAATGCAAGAGCCGCCGTCTCCGGCATGTCTGCAATTATGTCCGGCAGAATATCTGTTATTCTTCCGTCCCAAAGATCAATCATCCTCCAGGCCTCCATACGTAATCGTTATCGTTCCGTTATGGGCGATTTTTGTCGCAGCTACTGCGGTATAAACCGGAGCGGTTACCGTTACACGTTTTGCACCCGCCTCCTTAACCAGCTTGATCAGTTCATCCGGCACAATATCCATTCCTACCGTTGTATCCTGCCATTCAACATAGTCATTGACTGCCTGTGTAACGGCATTCTGGATATTCGTTACATTCGTACTCTCCGATCTGGATATGTAATATGTGATGCTGACATTGTAAGAAACCGTTGTCGGGGCTCCCACGGTTACATGATCCGTCAGCGGCCGTATTGTTTTATCCGAAAGGTAATTCTCCACCTTGCTGATCGTCTGAGCATCCGGAAGGACACCGCCTTCCAGTACAAACCGGATATCCACCTCCCCGTCATCCGGAGATGTGGCTTTCACGCTTGCTACATTTGCCAGGCATTCCCTCACATAGTATTCGTAAGCCGATGCCGGGCCGGCGCAGGAATACTGCGACGGTCCATAGAAAATTCTTTCCGCAAAAGAGTCATCGTCCTCCACATCCGTTCCGCCTTCTGTCATGGTTGTGTTGGCCGCGTGATCCACGTAGGCAATCGGATCCACCAGCGTTTTAATCTCACCAGCTGCGTAT
This sequence comes from Candidatus Avilachnospira sp., assembly GCA_045642005.1. Classification (GTDB taxonomy): domain Bacteria; phylum Bacillota; class Clostridia; order Lachnospirales; family Lachnospiraceae; genus Avilachnospira. The sequence continues at coordinate 18,179 of JAZUHZ010000062.1, read as the reverse complement.
CCGTTCGCCTCCGATCCTACCGAAACGCATTCCGCCAGAACATCCACGTATGTTTCCCCGATATCAACCTGGGCGTATTCCATCGTCGCAAAATAGATTCCGTTTATTCCCATGCGCGTTCCCTGCGGCACGGCAACCACCGTTGACATGGCCTCTGCGAGCGAGAATCGTATTGTCGTTCTTGCTTTGGTACCCTGGCTCCTTGAAATCCCTCTCAAAGCACCGATGTTATCCAGAAATGATCCGTAGGAATACTTCAGCAGATTGTTCTTTCCGGCCGCATCTACATACTGCATTGCCTGATAGATCTGCAGGGATGCAGCATAGATGATCAGCCTGTATGGATTCGCCGGGGCGAGATCATAACTTCTTTTTGTCAGGTTCTCATACTCCCTGAGAAAATCCGATATCATTTCCTCCCGCACGTCCAGCAGTGATTTTCCATCGATAAAAGATATTCCCGGGATATTCTCAAGTGATTTATTCATCTTACTCCTCCGTTCCCGACAGATGTATAATCGGACAAATCCTTCCGTCCTGCCCGGATTCAAATGTTACTTCCTTCACCTTAACTCTTGGTTCATATTTTTCTGTTGCCTCAATGATATGCAGCGCATATTCATTCTTCACAACCTCTGTCGGCTTCGATACAAGATCCGCCGGGATTCCCATATCTCTGGCCAGCGGCTGTGTTCCCTGCGTAATCCCGTATAATGTTTTCAAACACAGGAGCACGTCCTCACTTATGATATTGTCACTGACAATTTTTACACCTTCCATCAGCTGTACTCCTTAAACGTAAGATCCACGCTTGCCTCGTAAAGCTCACCGTGAACGAAAAATTCATTCCACGCTTCTCCGGCTTCGACAAGCCTCATTTTTCCTTCACTGATTCTCTTGCCTCCGATGATCAGATAATCCACTCTTCCTTCTTTGACAAGATCTTCGATAACCGTGAGCATTCTTCCCGGTTTCACCCCGAGGCTTGCCGATACAAGTACCGGCATCTTTATTTCATCAGCTTCCGGTGCAATATACTCTGTATACTGTTCGCCGTTCACCGAAGCGTGTGTCTGCCATTTTGCCGATTTGCTTTTTTTAATATTTTCCGGAGTGAATATCCGGGTATCAGAAACAGAAAAAACAAGGTCTCCGAAACTTCCGATCCTACTCATAATCTCTCTTCCAGGGCCTTAATCCGGTCCTCGTCTTCTTTGATTCGTTCCAAAAGAGCAGTCAGTTCCTGATCCAGCCCTGCTGCCGCCATGCCTCCGACGCATACCCCGCGTCCCACATCATTTGAGCAATGGACAACGAGCACGGTCTCCCCGACTTTCGGAACCCGGTAAACTCCGTTCCCCACCAAAGGGAGCTCGGCGGTGACCGCGTCCTGCCTGTCAGGGTACGTCACACGCACCGTCGTTCCGTTTACACTTGATACATTTCCGATCCTTATCACATCATCCATAGTTATACGGGATCACCAATGACGTCCCCGGATAAATCCAGTACCCGCCGTTGGATGAGGCCTTCCCGTCCTTCTTTGCTCTGGCCTCGATTACATCTCTGTTTGCGTCATAGATCTTCGTGTACTGCGCGGAATCCCCGTAGAATTTCTTCGCGATCTTCATCAGGGTGTCTCCCTTCACAACCACATAGTTTTGTGCTGACGCTTTCTCCTGTTTCTGACTCTGCGTTTCCGCCTTTGTTACAGATTCAGTGACTTTTCGTTGCACCGGTGCATCTGCATGTTCTTTCAGCGTGATATTCACAGACGCTTCATACAGGATTCCTCCCAAAATGATCTCGTCCCAGGATTCCTCCATTGATTCAATGTGATAATCCCCGATCTTTTTTCCGTTCAGAATAAAAGGCAGCGCTTTGTCTTCCTCTATTGCAGTTTCCAATTTTTTTATAGCTGTTCCCGGATTTGCCCCAAGACTCTTCGATAACAGGATTTCAAAAGATACCTCTTCCTGATCCGCTCCCAGAAATTCGCAGGCCGGTTTTACCCCGATCCCGCTGTGCTCCGCCCATCTTCCCTTGACAGACCTTGTCATGTTTCGAATTGTCCTGACGGTACTTTCGGAAACAACAAAAGTGATTGCCTTTCCAAGGCTTCCGATATTTGCCATACCTTTACGGGATTACCAGCGATGTACCCGGATAAATCCAGTATCCGCCGTTGGATGAGGCCTTCCCGTCCTTCTTTGCTCTGGCCTCGATTACATCTCTGTTTGCCTCATAGATCTTTGTGTACTGCGCGGAATCCCCGTAGAATTTCTTCGCGATCTTCATCAGGGTGTCTCCGCTTACAACGGTATAGGACTGTCCGGATTTCTGAGCTTCTTCTTTTTCCGTTTCCCGTCCGATTCTATCCACGATTTTTCTGGCTGTTACAGACACCTCATATCCATTGCTCAGCGTATGCTGCACTTTTGTGATATAGTAGTTTCCACCAAGCTTCCCGAGGTCTTTTACGCTGATCACCTGTGTGCTTGAAAGGAAGACCGCATCTCTTAACTTAAACTGCAGTATAAAAGCTTTCTCATTTTCCTTGTCCAGTTTTCCCTGCGCAATGATAAGGGCTTCCGCATCCGACGAACATTTTTCGTTCAGCTGCAGGATCCGGCTTCCTCCTCCGATCGAGGCCTGATACGTATTCGTCTTTTTTCCTGATGTTTCTGTGTAGGTCAGTTTAGCCCCGGTATAGGTTCCTCCAATGGCTGCTTCATACGACCAGCTGGAGAAATCACTCTCCGAAAATGTGGCAACCGGGTTTTTCTTTTCATACACCCGCGGGTCTATGATCACGATTTTGTCCGCATAGATCTTCATGGAAAATCCATACTTCTCTGTAAGCGTTTTCAGGAACGCTGCGTCCGTGTTCTTGCTTTGTTCACATGTTTCTATGCTTCTGTCTTCCGCATCGAAAACAAGGCCGATTCCGGCGTTTCCCGCTATCTCCTGTGCCACCTGCTTTACTGTGACACCCTCCCATGTTTTCGTTTTTCTGGTTTCCTTAAACCCTTCATTCGCCGGCGATGACACGGCCTTCAGATCACATATCAGCGGTCTTCCTGAAAAGGCAACATCATCCGCCACAAATGATCCGCAGTCCAGCATCCTCCCATCTTTATAGAGTGAAGGAATGATTCTGTCCCCCAGCTCCGGCATCCACTCATTCAGCCAGTTCATCGACATGTTATTCAGCACAATGCTTATGCTGTCGCTGGCGTCTTCCTGATCGGTATACTCAAGTGATTCTATAAACGGGCTGATGTCGCTTGTTGCATCCACTCCGTTATACAGAATCTTTGCTGTTGTCCTTCTCGGCTCGTCCATCTCACTTCCTCCAGGCAGGGAGATCCGAAGTTACAATTTCCGGAAGATCCGGAACTGATAAAACAGTTCCGGCCGAAAAAACAAATATTCCCAGAAGCTCCGGATTATTCTCCATCAGATAATCGGCGTGGATTTCATCTCCGTAAACATCCTTTGCGATCATATCCCACGTGTCCCCGAGCTTTGTTCTGTATGTTCCCATTCCGCCTCCTTATCAGGCAAAAGAAACTCTGGCGTTTCCGCGCATCATACGGCGGAATCTTTCTTCAAACTCTTCCTGAGCCTTACGGTTTGCCGCAATCACATCTTCTTTTGAAACGGATCCTGTGAATGTCATTACCGGTGCATAAGTGATCTGCATTCCCTCGGTCCCTCCACCGGCAAGGCCGTTATATGCGCTCTGCGCTCTTGATCTTACGCCAAGGATCTCTCCTGCTTTTCTCCATAAAGAGATGGCCCGTGAAGATCCGTCCAGCGGAATAGCCGCCTCCGGTCCGTCCTCGGCGAACGTCGTAAGGATAGGGCTTGTTACGATGGCTCCGCGCGCATTGTGTTTGACCAGCGGATTTGTTTTTCCGGAAGGAAGTACAAACGGATTCACATTCACTTTCGGATTGATTTCCAAAGGATTATTAAATTCAATGTCAAATGTCCGCTGAACCGTCTCTCTTGCCTTTTTTGCCGCCTCAGCTGCTGCCGCTGCCGTTTCTCTCTCAATAGCCGCCTGTGCCTCCACGGCCTGCTCATGGATAATCGCATCGGATTCCTCATTGAATACAGCACTGTCCCATAATCCCTCACTGATCCCGTCTGTCAGCATCTGGTATTTCTGATTATCATTCAGGTACTTTTCAATATATTCGTCCGTTGCGGTTCCGTCCTCAGCAAAAAGCCCGATCATAGCTGCCTCTTCCAGGCCTTCGTTGATCCATTCCGGCACCTTCATTCCCAGCTTGACATATTCTGATTTCAGAGTTTCCATCTCTTCAATCTGCGGCGTCAGGCCTTCATACAGCGCGTACAGTGCGCTTCTGTCGATACTCGATGTCCTTTCACTCAGCTTTTCGTACAAGGCATCAGAAAGTACCTCCTCGAAAGTCTGTCCCGGTCCGCCGGTCGTCGTTCCTGTTGCCAGCGCATAACTGATTGCGCCCTGCATTGCCTCATCCATGGAGGCTCTGATTCCTTCCGCATCGATCATGCCCCCGTAAGTATCCATGATCGTATTCCTCTGGAACTCAAATCCCCGGTTCTGCAGCTCTGCGTATTTTTCAAGCTTTCTTCTGTTGGCATTCAGAACTTCCGCATTGTACAGGGAAGGATCGTACTGCGGCGATCCCTCATCCATATACATATTGTACATTTCCGCCAAAGCCGCTACATAGGACTCCTCGTAACTGCTCATTGCCTCTGCTGTCTGATTGCTGATTTCCTGCTGCATCAGCTGGAATGTTTCCGGCGTCAGTTCCTTCCCGGAATATTCTGATTTGAACCACTCCCAGGAAGCCTGTTCCTTTGCCGTCTGAAGCCTTTCCGATATGCTTTTCATGGATTCCATGATTCCCGATATCGTTTTTGCCTCATCGATATCAATCGCTCCGTCCGCAAAAGCCGAATTCAGAGAATCTTTCAGCTGCTTGGAATAAAATTCCAGAGTTCCCTTCGCGTTCGTATAGAAATCATCAAGGTCTCCCTCGATCATCTGTCCGGAAACACTTTCTCCGAAAACAATATCGATTGCCATTTTCCCTTTGAGGAAATCTTCATTAAGGGAATTCTGACAGTCAATAATTGTCTGCTCAACCTGTTCTTTGTATTTTGCCGATTCCTCCGGAGTCAGCTCAATTCCAAGATGCAGTTTGTAATTGTATTTTTCAAGATCTTCCAGGCCTTCCTGAACCTTTGCTCTGGCCTCCGCTGAATTCGCCGCCTGTTTCATTGCAGCGTCCAGCTCGTCAAACGTACCGTCATCGAGAAGACCGCGGATCACATTATGTGTTTCCTCCGCATTCATAGACAGATCTCCAAAGGCATTTGAAAGGCTTTCTGCAATTTTTGCTGCGTTTTCCTTCTTCAGCTTTATGGTATGCGCTACAAGGTATCCTTCCGCAACGGCGATTGCCATCAGCCCGGCTGCAATAGGACCTCCCTTCGTCGCAACCGTCGCTATTTTATTAACGCCTGATATGATCTTATAACCGACTACCGCCGTTCCCCATGCGGCCGTTGCTCCTGCGATAACCGGCAGGTAATCCGACGCATTTTTCAGTAGGGAAATCACCTGCTCTTTGTGCTGTCCTATTCCATTAAATTCCGACTGTAAAAACAGCGTCATATCCTGGAATGAAGAAGAATTCACCTTATCCGTAAAAGCCGACAGAACCGATCCGTCCTGTATCTTCATGTTCAGCGTATTCACAATCCCGGAAGCCCACTGCACGGCATCCCGAAGAGGTGAATTGACATCATTGTAGATTGTCAGTTCCAGATCCTTTACGGCATCCGAAAACAGTTCCACATCGCCGGCCATGTTATCAAGACGTGTTTCCGCCATTCGTGAAGCCGCATTGGATTCCTGTGCATTCAGGATATCCAGATACAGACTGTTCAGATCCGCATCCGACGCGTTCATCAGCGCAAGCAGCGCCGTCATTCCTCTCTTTCCGGCAATGTTCTCTGCTTCCCCGACCTTTTCCTGTTCACTGAGTTTTGCAAACTCCGACCGCATATCCCTGAGTACATTAATGAACGGCCGCATCTTCCCGTCTTTCGCAACGTCGATTTCTTTTCCCATCACTTCAACGCCGCCCGCGATTTCCGACATGATGGTTCTGAGAGACGTTCCGGCCTGCGAGGCCTTGATTCCCTGATTGGCCATCAGACCGATGGCAAGCGCGGTATCCTGGATCGAGTACCCCAAAGCTCCCGCGATCGGTGCCGCGTATTTAAAAGTCTCTCCCATTTTCTCGACGTTCGTATTGGAGGAAGCCGACGCCTGGGCCAGAACATTTGCAAATTCTATGGTATCCTCTGCCTTCATATCAAACGCCGTGAGAGCATCGGTTACGATGTCGGATACCCTGGACACATCCTCTCCGGAAGCTGCTGTAAGATCGATTACGCCTTCAATACCGTTCTGGATCTCTTCGGCATCCCATCCGGCCATGGCCATGTACTCCATAGCCTTTCCGACATCTTCCGCCGTGAATACAGTCTGTCTTCCGAGTTCTCTTGCCTTCTCCTTGATTGCTGCAAGCTCACCCGGCGTCGCCTCCGCGATCGCCTCAACCGCTGACATCTGTTTCTCAAATGCCATTCCGGTTTCCGTAAAATGCTTTGTGATTGCCATTACCTGCGGGGCCGTAACAGCTATCACTGACCCGATCGCTTTAAATGTTCTTACTCCGGCCGTCTCCAGCTGATCAAAAAAAGGCGCCGCAGCCTCTATGGATCCTGAAAACCCTTTTACTTCATTTCTTGCTTTGTTCACTGCATTCAGAAGAGACTTGTCAAGCGTTCCCTGAATCCGTATATCCAGCGCATATTGTTTATTACTTGCCACCTGTTGCCTCCTCTGCAATTTCCAGCAAATCCAAAACAGGCAGGCTCAGAAAAAAATCCAAGCCTGTCTGTAATCTGAGTGAAAGCCTTATTGCCAGCTTTCGTATTATTTTGTAATCCTGCGGTTTTATTCCCGCGATAAGAAAAAATGTGTTACCGTTTCCTTTACCTGAATGCTGTCCTTGATCGGCATCGCATAGAAAAACTCGATCGGTTTGTCTGCGGCCCGTGCTGCCAGCGCAAAGCAGAAATCAGATTCATACTCCTGGTATAATGCCACATTGTTCCCCCGTCCGTAATTCTTCCCGACTTCGATCAGATCCATCCCTGTCATGTCTTCCAGACCTGATAAATCCAGTTCTGTATAAGCGACATGCTCAAATGTATACGGCTTGCGGAAGACGACCTTTAACCGGCCGCCTTCCTGCACTGTTTTTTCAACTGTTTCTTCAACTTTTTCTTCAACTTTTTCTTCCATTGCTGCAGCCTTTGACTCTTCCATGATTTCTCCTTTCATTTATACCAGTGTTTTCACCTGTGCCAGAAGATCTACCCCGTTCACGATGTACACACCATTCAGCTTATCAAGCTCCACCTTTGTCTCTCCGTTTACCTCAATGAGGATATAGGTGAGATTCAGCGTAACGGAGCTTCCCATCTGTTCCCCGTTCTGTACATTTCCCGGAGTAAACGATTCCATCTTTCCGCGGACAACCACCCGCATTCCCTGGAAGCCTGTTTTGCCCGTTGCCAGATCCGTATTCTGGATCGCGGCGCGAAGCGTAAGGTCCACAGCCTCCGTCGGGTTCATAACAGAAAAGATATCATCCGACAGCGTGCGGAAAGGAATCTTCAGCTGGATGTTCTCAAACTGTCCCATGACAGCTTCATTGATGTCGCCGAGTATCCCTGCCCCGTTGATTGTGGTTGTTTTTGACGTAAGATCCGGAAGATTTACCTCTCCTGTTACGCCAATCAGTCTTGTTCCGTTTTTATAGACATTGTAGTCATTGATTACGGACGGAAATGTTTTAGCCATTCGCTACCTCCTTACATGGAAAGAGCATCCGCGATAGCCTGCGGATCAAACTCAAATACATTGAGGATATCCTCGGCCGGGGTATACGGAGCCAGATGCGTTCTGAACTTCACATGCCCGTCAAGAATTCTCTCAATCGGGTTTTCGTCCGGGATATATTCCATTCTGATTCCTGCACACTTCCCCTGTGCCACAATGGAATTTCCCCGGATATTTTCGCTGGTTACAAGCGCCTGAACCAGCCTCGGGTTTGTCGGATCATCCACATTCTTTGCGTACTGCACAATGAAATCGTTTTCCCACCAGATGAAGAATCTGCGGCATGCAGTCCATCTGTCCTTGGGGTCTGTGTTTTCCGGATACGCGGCCGTGTTGTTCCCCCATGTTTTCCAGCCGGCATAATTGATTGCCGTTACAATGCCGTTCGCATTTAAGGTATTTGCCTGTTCTTTGTCCAGATAAACATCTGTCCCGTCGGCCAGACATGTTCCGCTGATTCTCAGTTCCTTGTTGGACGGAGACAGGTTCGGCACATTATCATTATTGATATCCGTGTATGCGATACATGCCGCATACATGGCCGAGTACGAAACAATCTTCCCGTCAGACGGAAGCTTCACCTTCGGCCACAGAAGGTTCAGATTCTTTGATTTATATCCGGCGTTCTGCTTAGCTGTCGGAACGTCAGTATACTTTGTGGACCCTGTGGCCGATGTGGAGTCCATATCCACGATGGCCAGCGCACTGAAATCTCCGTTGATATTTTCTGTCATGGCAATCAGCGCATTTGCAACAGCCGTCTTTTCCGACCACTTCGGAGCAAGCAGAAGGGCAGCCGTCACGCCAAACTGAGGATAAACCTGTCTTACCAGAGCAATTCCTGTTTCTACTCCTGTAGATGCGTTTCTTCCTCCGATCACATCCGTTTCCGTTACGCCTGAAGGCTTTAACTTGTTTCCCGAAACAGTTACAGAAGAAAGGCTTTCCGTGTCTTCTGAAATGAATGTCAGGACAAGATACCCGTTCTCATCGAAAGATGTAATATAGTCCGTGTCCTTTGTCAGCGTGGAGGCACCGTTCTTCACAATCAGATTCTCAAGGATCACACCGAACACATTGACAACCGCCTGGCGGTTTGTCACGTCATACGCTGCCTCGGAAAGTGCTTCCTTGTGTGAGGTGCTCGACGGGTCCATTACATTGCAGAAGATCACAGGGCCTACACCGTACTCGATGAAAGCAGATCTCATCACCTGACAGAGTGTATAGTTCTCAAAATCTTCACAATATCCCAGCGCCGCCTTTGCCTCAGCAAACGTATTTGCAAGGATAAGCTTATTCACAGCTTTTCCCGGATCCTCCGCCATGTTGACGGGGCTCGTTCCGAATACAACCTGAAGCGCTGAGTTGCCGTATTTCGGGATCGCAACGCTTGTAGGATCTTCGGAAACCCGAATACCATGATAATAAGACATTTACTTTTCCTCCTTTAATTTTTCATACAAGATATTCATAGCGGACCCCTTTTTGCGGATTTCCGCCAGTGCAAAGCCCATCTTCTCAGGGCTTACGAGAAACATCCTTAAAAAAGGCTTTCTCTCTTCCAGTCTTTTCAACTCTGCCGGAAGCCCGTTATTAAAAATTGATCTTGCGGATACGATACCCGGGATGGCCGGACCTACATAGATCACTGTTTCCTGCGGCTTCTTCGGTGATTCTGTTTTTTTCATGTGTACCTCTCTGCGATTCTGTCAGCGTTCTGTACCTGGTGCGTTTCAAAGTCCATTTCCATTCCGCCATAAAAATACGGATATGTATCTGTGTCCTCGATTCCCCATGCGATCGGCCCTGCCAGTCTGAAATACTGCAGCACGTTCTGCTCACAAAGGCGCATCCCTATGATCTCCTCGATCATGCTTACTTCTTCTCCGCCCTGGTTATTCAGATCGTTTTCTACAATTCCAATAACTATCCATACATGGATAATCCGTGAACCCTCATTCGGATTCAATTTTCCTTCCACCACTCTGACAATAATGTACGGATACGGCTCATCATCGGAATCGTTCTGCTTCACCGGTAAATTCTGCTCAAATACAGAAATCGGAATTTCGTCTCCGGAGCTGTCTACAAACCTCAGATTTTTTGTGCAGTCTTCGACAACAGCAACCAGTTCTTTAAGTAAAACTTTCGGTGTCATTTCATCGCTCCCAGCTTTTTATTCAGTGCTTTTGTCACTTCGTCTTCCAGCGTCTGTCCAAGAAAAGGGCTGAGATAGTTCCATACCTTTTCCTCATTTCCCAGCATTCCCGGCACCGAGGTTGACAATACCGTTTCAAGATATCTTGATCCCAGCGACGTCCGTTTGTTTCTTCGTCCGGAAGGTTCCACACGACGCACAACGGTAACATGCCCTGAAGGCATTCTCGCAATGAAGGCTTTCAGATTGTCGCTTAACCCGGTCCTTCTCTGCAGCGCTTTTGCCGGTTTTGACCTGAGGCCCCGTCCTTTCGTGGCCGGTGCTCCCTTTACCGTCTGGCTCCACGCTTTCGGTCCTCTTGCCGAAAAGTGATAAATCTCCACTCCCTGTCCTGAAGCATACAGCCTTGCCATCAGTTTTGACACCGTAGCATTCTCGCGTTTCAGATCCTTGTTCGTGAATTTCTTTTTGTAGACATATACCTGGGCTGCCCGATCAATGATTTTCTTCTGTGCCGTTTTCGCGGTGGCGTTCAGTGCGGATTTCATAACCGGCCTTGCGTCTTTGATCGAATCGAGGGCTTTTACCACTCTTTCTGTCTGCGCCTCATCCACATATATGATCATCAGTTTTTCCTCATGCTCAAAGAAATAGAATAGATTCCATCTTCATCTTCGGCATCAGAAACCAGATAATTCTTCCCGTCAAAAACCATCAGTCTTCCAATGGCCGGAAGAGGCTTTTGAAACTCCTCCGCAGAAATATAAAACATCAGTTCTTTAATGAACATTCCGTCCCCGTATTTGTACATATTCTGCTGCAGTCTCATCTGACGGTTCACCTGTTCCAGCTCATCAACGATCACATGATATGTCGTTCCGTCAATCACATGCTCGGTCGGGAATTCGTCCCGCTCTTCTGTCTCCAGAAAAACGGTATTGATGTCTTCTGCGATCTGGTCTTTGAAAGCACTCATGTTTTTTTCTTTCTTGATGTCGGCTTCTTTATCTCATCTTTTCCTGATTTCTTTTCCGGAACATCGGTCTTGATCACGGCGGTTCCGGATTCGATCCATGCTTTTTCCATAGCAGCGTCAAACCGGGGAAGCTCGTCCCCCGGTTCATACTGCCTGTTAAAGAATAAGATATTCGCCTTTGCTACCAGCCTCTCCATTATACAGAGGGTGAGGGCTGTGTATCGGTATCTACTACGGACAGGAGCACGTCCACTTCCGTATCAGCGGAAAGGCATGCCTTTACCGCATAACCGATTGCCGTATTGCTCGAAGCTGTTGTGGTTGCTTTTTTGTTGGATGCATCCCAGAAAACCGGCGCTCCGAGGGTGATCTCTCCGGATGCTTTTTCAAACCGGAATACGCCGACGGTTGCAACCGTACCGGTCGCACCTACGGCAATATCGGTTGCCGCAATCACAATTCTGCTGCCGAATACAACGGGATCCCCCGCATTGATCTTTGCTTCACCTGCATTCACATAGTCAAGCATATTGCCGGGCTGAATATATTCTGCCATTGTCCTTCCTCCTTTTCTTATGCCACACCGGGGTTCTTATAGAGACCGCGGTAGTCACGAACAGTGATTCCCCAGTCAAGCCAGATATCCCATACAAATCCGAGCTGTCCGGCGGGCGCTGATCTCCTGAACGTCGGGGTTTCCTTCCCGTTCAGATAGTCTACCTGGATTCCCTTTGAACTTGCCGGATCTGTTGCCATGAACCACGGCTTTGCATTTGCTCCGGAGAACATATTGATCCACGGAGACTGCACGGTCTTCAGCGGATAGTTGTAAAGCGGGTTGCTGTCGTTGTTTGCGGATCCTACCACCTGTGCGGAATGGAAGATCGTAGCCAGCTTGAATTCATATCCCACCGGCACAACAAGCGCTCTCGGAATCACATAAATCGGCTCTCCAAACTGGTTCGTCTGTTCCTGAGCCAGCAGAATAATATCCTGAATTGTCTGCTGAGACGGAGCTGCGCCGCTTCCGATCAGGTTCTTGTGGTTTGCGTGGAACAGAGCAGTACCGTCAAAGATTGCCGGGTTTCCACAGAGAATCTTATATACATTCTTGTCGATGGTTCTCTTTGCCGCGATTGTATAAGCCTTCGGTGTTTCTGTCAGGAATCCTACATCGTCATTGATAAACGCCTGACGGCTCATGGAGAACTGCTTCCCGTAAGTGTCTACTTTTCTCTGAGGAAGAAGTGCGGTCTGCGGTGTGCTGTGCTTCAGTTCGCCGTTCTCCGGAACAATCTCAAAGTCTCCAACTCCTCCGAGCAGATACTCATGATCAGGAGTAGGCTTAAAGTCCGTAACGCTTCCTTTCGTTGTAAATAACTCGAAGGTTGTTTCCACCTTCCTGTATTCTTCCACGATTACCTTTCTAATCGATGAATCAAGAATCGCAGGGAAGGCCGCTGTCGGATTCATGAACTCCCGGCTCATTTCTGCGTACAGCTCACTGCTGCTCATTCTGATCAGTTCATTTGTATTCCTTCCTTCGCGTGACATACAATCAATCGCCATGTCACGGAGGGACATTCCGCAGAAATCCCGTGCTCCAGCTGCCGGATTTTTCACTTCCATTCCTGACCTCATCAGGAGTCCGTCTGTCATAGCTGCTCTGACCTTGTCCTCCTCAGCTTCAATGACATTTACCTGATTGTTTTCAGTTATTCTTACCTGTACCGGTGAAGAATTTTTTTTGAGATTCTCGAGAATAGCATCCTTTACATCAGAAACAGTTCTTCCTTCCTGAATGTACGAATTCGGATCCATGTTGAAATCTCTGCAGAGCGCATTGATCTCATTACATCTCTGTCTCTCTTCCGCAATGGCCTGCTGCCGTGCCTCTTCTTCAGCGATCGCCGTCTGATACTGATTGATCTTACCCTGAAGCTCTTCGAATTCTCTTGTTTCCTCGGGAGTCATGTCACGATTCCCGGACTGTGCTGCCGTCACGAGTTCTTTCTGTCTCTGCAGCGCATTTTTCAGTAACTCTTTGTAATTCATGGTTACCTACTCCTTTCATAAAGATTTTTGTTTATCTGAAGCAGGCGTTCCGCATAACTGCGTGCGCTGCTACTTCTCACCGGTTCTTCATCAGATCTTCCGACACCTACGGTCTGATCAGCCGGAACGGATACGATGGATATTTCCAGAGGCTGCCATTTCTTCGCGATATAGCACGGCCCGGTAAACCTGCCGTCCGAAGACTTCTTGCCCGGCAATACTTCTTCCCATATCGCAACGCTGTAACCGACAGAAACTCCCTTCAGTGTTCCCCCGGCTACTTTCTTCCGGATCTTCTCGGATTCCTCATCATCGTCAAATTCAATCAGGGCTTCTCCCCGTCCGTTTTTGATCCCTGCCGACAGGATCCTTCCGACCACCCGGTCCCTGTTATGGTTAAACAGCACCACCCCTATGGAGTTCAGCCTTGAAAGATCTACGGCCCCGGGACTGTGGTCCAGGATCTCCGGCCCGAAATATCTGTCATACGGTTCCTCGGACGAGAAGGAAAGCGTATACTGCCTGTCATTTCCTTCCACTGCCCTTATATTGCAGACCGGCATGGCCCGGTCCATTTTATGTTCCTTCGGATGCGGCATTTTTTGCACCTCCTATCGTTATTCCCTTTGAAGCGGCATATTCCGCCGCCAGTGCCATTTCATCTATCTGTTCCCGGTAGTCCTTTCCGTTTTCCGCACAGATCTGGAGATACGTCTTCTGCCCGGTCTCCAGTGCCACCTTGTTTGCGTTCGACTCCTTTATGGGATCAATCCACTTCTTCGGAGCTTTTATCCATTCATGCGAAAGATACCTCTCCTTGTTCTGCCAGAAATCAGCAATGTCTATGATTCCTGCAAGGTAACACGAGATCACAAAGGTTTCATAGATCTCATCCATGATCTCCATCAGGAGCTCAACATCCTCCTGATAGGTCAGCTCATCTTCTATCATTCCCTGCCGTGCAGACGAATAATTCGTCTCGGACATATCTCTGCTCGTCGTTTCATACGAAAGGCCCTGTCCGGATCCTACAAGTCTCTGCTGGAGTTTTGTAAATGAGGTCGCGTCGGTTGACTGTCCGCTCGGGTTCACGATATCCACAGAATCCCCCGGGTTCATTTCACGGATCATTCCTGGTGTCAGCATCTTCCCGTTGTAATCATGATTCTCCGCCTTGCCTTCTGATGATCTTCCGATTCCTGAGGGCGGCAGGCTTTTCTTTATGAAAACTGACAGGCACGCTTCGATCCTCTCTTTGACCGAAACCGCCGTCATGAACTCATTGATATCCCGGATCCTTGTAATGGTCGGTGCCATATCAGACATTTCCCGGAGCTGGGACGGCCGGCGCTTCGTCATATAGAAAATCACATTCTTCGCCGGCACATATACCGGCTGAACCTGGGTGAATCCGTCCGGCGAATACTGCCTGATGTAATATCCGATCGGCTTATTGTATTCGTTATAGCGGATCCCGTTTACGATCTTCTCTCCCTTCGGCGCATTCAGACTTAATGCGGAATCCAGCTCATCCACCTCTATTGCCTGCAGCTTAAACGGGACAAACGTATCTTTTGTATAGAGCTTTACAAAAAGAATCCCGCCATCTATCTTCTTCCGGTTTACGGCCATCCGCATCATCTGGTTAAATGACTGCATTCCTGTAATATCGCAGTTCTGCTTCTTGCACCATCTCTTCCAGGACCGCTCCAGCAGCTGATTTAATTCCTCATTTTCCGTCCTTGCCCGCAGAAAATATCCTGCTCCGAACACGTTTCTCCGGAATGAGCTTGTTACGGAATTCATGATATCCGAATTCCTCTCAAGGTCCCGTGCCCGTGCTCGCACAATATCTCTCGATGCTCCGTCCATTCTTTCCGCGGAATCATTGAAAGCACTCCAGGCGGCGTTCAGCCTGTCAAACGAACCGGCATCATACGCCATAGCATTCCGGAAGGCCGCCCGTCTGTAACCGGCTTCCGGTGATATAAAACTGATCACATTATCAAGCCAGTTCATACTTACCTCCTGTCAAATACCGCTACATAGG
The DNA here is from genome assembly GCA_045642005.1 of Candidatus Avilachnospira sp. Classification (GTDB taxonomy): domain Bacteria; phylum Bacillota; class Clostridia; order Lachnospirales; family Lachnospiraceae; genus Avilachnospira. The sequence goes on along the minus strand of JAZUHZ010000062.1, from coordinate 2,953 downwards.
TATCATCCATAAGCATTCCGTCTTCTGCTGCCAGTTCCCCCTGAAGCTCTTTTTTCATCTGGTACAGCCGTGTGAGATCCGCTCTGGTAAGAGATCTCGATCCGATCCGGTATTCCTGTCCTCCGACAAGAACCGCATGGATCGCAGTCTCCACATCCTGAAGCTGTTCCGCTAATTTATCTCTGCGTGATACTTCACTCATCATAACCATCCTTCATTTTTCCTGATCCATTCCTCTTCCGGCGTTGTTTCCTTTTCCGGTTCTTTCTTTTCCGGTATTTCCTCTTCCTCCGCTTTCAGATGGATCATACGGGCTCCGAGCATGTCAGCTGCTGCCAGTGCGTACACTTCCGCGTCAAGATAATGGTTATCCGCGTGCGTTGTTTTCTTTACCCATCGCAGCACGGTTTTTCCGTTTCCGTTCCTCACATTGATCTTATGCTCTGCTGTCACCTGCTCGGCATATTCCCGGTCACATCCTTTATGGACCATCCACGAGCCTGTCCCGTTCTCACGCCTCATACGGCTCGCGATCATGTCTTTGTATTTCCCTCCGTCCACAATCACCAGCTGCATTCCGTACGCCTTCGAGTCGGTCTTATTTACCTTGGAAATCTTATAATAAGATTCCATCTCTTTACTCGATCCCTTTACCGGGAGCGCCCACTCTGCGTTATATGACACAAAATCATACACCGCGTCGGTCTGGTCTCCGGAGTCCACCAGGCACAGATTCACAAGCTTCTTCTCTCCGCTCTCCGTGACATACTCCGCATTCATGATCTTCTCGATTTCCTGAAAACTGAATGCCTGCCCGTGGGCTACATTCTGGCTCGTCAGGTATTTTCCGAATGCTCTGATTGTCCAGTAAAGCGATGTCTCCTGAACGTCTACGCCTCCGGTAAGCAGCAATGTGTTTTCCGGCAGAACATACGGTTCCACTTCTGTCTGTCGTTCCAGTACAAGGTCTGCCGATGTCCTCAGCTTTGTTTCTTCCCACGGCTCCGCCAGCCATGAATTCACAAAGTTCTGAAACAGTTCCGGATTGTCCTTTGTCCCCAGGAACTCTTTTGCCACTTCGGAAAACCTTACAAACGGTGAGTACAGTGTATTCATCCAGAAGGCCACCTTTGTGGCCAGCTTCGCCGATGATCGGACATCTCTCCATTCTCCCCGGTTGAGCATCATCGGTTTATCCGCATCCCTGATCACTTTCCCGCATTCCTGGCAGACATAATTTGCAAATTCCGCCCGGTCCGCATATGTCATTTTCTCATCGTCCGGAAACTTGATCTGTGCGAATTTCAGTTCTATGTATTCTCCGCAATGCGGACACGGTACAAAGAAATGCTTTTCCGCATCCGCTCCTTCCATCGCCTTCCAGATATGCCCCGTTTTCAGTGTCGGCGTTGAGGCCATCACGATTTTCCTGTCCCGGAATGTTTTTGTTCTTTCCCTGGCAAGAGAGATCGGGTCTGCCTCTTTCTTTGATGCCCCCGGGTATTTGTCTGTTTCATCCAGAAAAAGATACTTGCACGGGGTTGATGCCAGTTTGGACGGTGAGTTCGATCCGACGACAATCAGGAACATCCCGTCAAACATCAGCTGATCCCAGGAAGAGTCCTCATTGTATTTTTTTGAAAGAGTGTCCGAAAGCTTTATCAGGCCTTCCTGCAGTCTTGTACTTGCTGTACGTTTGGCCAGTTGGTCGGTCGGGTAAACCACCATCATCGGGGCCGGATCCTGATCTATGCAGTACCCCATACAGTTTAGCATCGCTTCCGTTCCGCCTACCTGCGTCGGCTTTACAAAGACAATCTCTTCTGTCGTCGGATTGTTAAATTCATCCATGATTCCGGTCAGATACGGCGTCACCGTATTACTCCACGGCCCCGGAATGGCAGACGTCGTATTGTCAAGCCTCCTGTGCTTCTCCGCCCATTCCGATACGGTAATGTCTTCCGGCGGCCGCAGCATCTGCACGGCTTCCACGATATATCGCGGTGCCGTGATTTTCTTCGGCTTACCTTTCATTCTTTCTCGGCCTCCCGGCTTTCTTTTTCCTGATTACCGGCTTTTCCTCTTCCTGCACCGATACCACAAAAGAATTCAGCAGCCTTGTGATATCCTTCTGGATATTGTTTTCTATCTGTCTTGCTTCAACCGGCTCTATGGCCAGCGTCAGCTGTCCTACAACTCTTTGAGGAAGCGACATTGCAAATTTCTTGAACGACATGAAGAAGCGCTCATAATCCACTCTGATCTCCTGGATCGCAATATAGTTCCCCTTCACGATCTCGTTTTTCATTTTGTGCAGTTCGCTCTGGGAGTCCTTCAGGGCAATTTCCGCTTCCAGCTTTCTGTTTTTCAGTGCTTCGAACTCCCTGCTTTTATCCCTTCCCTTTTCCTGTATGTATTTGATATATGCCCTTGTCACTTCTACTGCGTCGTAATAATTGCAGCGCGAATTTGCCTCCGCAACCGGGATGGTTCCGTTTACGGCGAGCTCTCTCACATACCTTGCAGAACACCCAAAAAGTTTTGCGATTGCCTCGGATGTATAAAGCCCCTCGATTTCACTTTTTGCCTTCCCCATTTTCACCCCGAATCACTCCTCTCAAAATCTCCGACAGCGGAAGTGCCGTCGGAGATCCGGAGAATATTTTCTGAAGCCGTCAAAAGCTGCAAAAAAATAGAAAGCCCTCCCGGGTTTTCTACCAAATAGCACGATATCACAAAATTCACTTCCATTCACTCCCATTTTGCGGAAACGGAAGTCGAAATTTTAAACTATTTTTTCAGGCAAAAAGGCTGCACTCGTTTCCGCCCCGCATCCCAGGGGGGCTTCGGAAGGACCCGCGGCCCCTCCGGGCCTCCCGGGCCGGCCTCCCCGGGGCGATCCGGCCCAAAGAGGGAAGGGGGATCAGAGGGATAGGTACCCTCTCCCCCTATA
>JAZUHZ010000061.1:0-4194 GCA_045642005.1 Candidatus Avilachnospira sp. | reverse complement strand
AGCTCATCGTAGAGTTTGAGACAGTATAAAATCGATTTTTTTCAAATCTCTACTGTCTCCGGTTTTTAAAGACAGTAGAGATTTTGTTTTTTCAATTTTCTCCCGTCTTTTTTGAAGAGAAAGACAGTAGAGATTCCGGTTTTCTCAATTTTCTCCCGTCTTTTGGGCTCCCGGAACAGTAGAGATTTCGATTTTGCGATTTTCTCCCGTCTTTGCTGCGAAAAAAGACGGGAGAAATCCGGATTTTTCAATTTTATACTGTCTTTAAAAACAGGGAACAGTAGAGAAGTCGTTTTTTTCGATTTTCTACTGTTCCTAAACCCGGCGTGACACAAACGGGGCGGAAAATCAAATGGGGAACGGAGAACCTCGCCGTGGGCGAGAGTGGTGAACCACCAGGCGGTGAGATCCAGTGTCAGCGAGCGTTTACTTTTCTGCCTGATTGTTTTATAATGCCCACGGAGGAATAAAAAATGGTACCTGTTATTGATATGCACTGTGATACAATGGCCCTGATCCGGAACGTCAAAGTACAGACGGAAAACCGGAAAAAAGGCATCGAGCTTCAGATGATCAGCTGCTTTAAGGCGACGGAAGACGAGCTTGAAAACGGCCTCTCATTCCGGGAAAACCACCGGATGATCGACGCCAAACGCCTCAAAGCATCGTCCTATCTCTGCCAGTGTCTCGGGCTCTGCTCGAGCGAGCGGTCGGCCGCCAATGCCGGCGTGGACCCCTGGGAGTATCTCCTGATGATCTCGGACACCTGTGACGGGGAAGTGGCCGCGAATGCCGACCTGGTCCGCCCGGTGACCACGGGAACGGAGATGGAAAAGGTATTTGCCGAAGGAGTTGCGCCGGTCATGAAAACCATCGAAGACAGCATGGCCCTGGGCGGCGATCTTGAGAAACTTGCCGAGATGTACCGCCGCGGCATCCGCGTGGCCAGCCTTACCTGGAACTTTGAAAACGAACTGGGATTCGGACACCGCTATGTGACCGATCCGGAGACCGGGGCAAAACGCCTCGTGCTGGATACGGAAAACGGTCTCAAGCCCGCCGGGTTCGAATTTGTCAGGGCGATGGAAGAAATGGGCATCATCCTGGATATTTCCCACCTCAATGATGCCGGGATCCGGGACGCTTTCGCCGCAATGAAAAAATCCACCCCCATTATCGCCACTCATTCCAATGCCCGGGCCCTCTGCCCGCATCCGAGAAACCTGCCGGACGAATTCCTCCGGGAACTCGCAGACCGGGGCGGCATCACCGGCATCAACTTCTGCCACGCCTTCCTCAATCCGGAATGCATGGAGGATGCGCAGAAATACAGCCGGATCGAAGATATGACCGCGCACATGAAATATATCCGGAACGTGGCCGGCATCGATACCATCGGACTCGGATCCGATTTCGACGGCATCACCTCCGACGTGGATTTCTACGGCTGCGGCGAGATCCACATGCTGGAAGAAGGCATGGAAAAGGCCGGATTCACGGACGATGAGATCGAAAAAGTATTTTACCGGAACGCGCTCCGGGTGTTTAAGGAAGTCCTTGGGTAAAACACATGGCAGCTATCATAGAGGAATATAAAGAGCTGCTCCCGCTTTTCCGGGAAGTGGATCATATCGCATCGGAAAAGGCGGAGCGCTGCCTTCACGAGCATCATTTTTTCACCATGGGCGTTCTGCACCGGGTGAAGACCGAAGAGAGCATCCGCGGAAAACTCGAGCGCTACAAAGACCGGTTCAGTTCGATCCGGGATATGACCGATGTCATCGGCCTCCGGATCATCTGCTATCTGAGCGATGACATCGACGCGGTCTCCGATGCGCTGAAAGAGATTTTCAATGTGCGTGAGGTCCGCGACAAGCGGAAAAAAGAGAATATCTCGGAATTCGGCTACGCGTCCCTGCATCTGATCTGCCGGATCAAACCGGAAGAGGGAATTTCGGAGGAAGTCACCGCCGTTTTCTTTGAGATCCAGATCCGGACGGTGCTGCAGCATGCCTGGGCGGAGATCGAGCACGACCTCGGCTATAAAAGCGAATACCGCCTGTCCCCGGCGCTTCGAAGGACCTTTTCCCGGGTGGCCGGACTTCTGGAGATCGCCGACAGCCAGTTCTCGGAACTCCGGACCGATATCAACGCCTACACGGAGCATATCAACGAGTCCATCGAAAACGACCGGGCGGATTCCCTGCCCATTGACTATATCTCCATCAACCGCTACTTCCTTTCCAGTCGGTTTATGAAGACATACCTTAGGGATCTGCAGCAAAAGCATGGCATCGAGATCACCCACGCCGGCTCGGAAGGCTACATCGAGCAGCTTCTGTGGCTTGATATCACCACCCTCGGGGAACTGGAGCAGCTGTTTATCCGGTCCCGGGAAACCATCAGCGGTTTCCTTGATACCGGAAAAAAATACGAGCTGGATATTTTCTCGGACAGCGCCATCCTGAAAATGGCCATGGACGCGGAACTGATCGCCGGCGGCTATACGCAGGAAAAAATGACCGGATTCTACCGCCTTCTCGGCTATGACGACAAAAAATGCGAGCGCCACGCCGCCTGGATCGTGAAGAGAAGATCCTCAACATAAACTGCAGAAAACAGCGCCCGGCAGGGCGCTGTTTTGCAGGCACCTGTAACGCCAAAATCGCACAAAACCCGCATAAAATAAGGCTTTTATGCGGTTTTTTTTGTATTACAATTTGTAACATATACTTTGCCCGTCCCCCGCGCTACAATCAGGATTATCCAAAATAAAAGGAGGTAACCAATGAACAAAAAACAGCTGGGGGACTATCTCCGGGAAAAGATCTCGGAACGCTTCCCCGAACTCACCTTTTCCGTGGACGAGGTCAGAAAGCCGCAGAAACGCTACACGGCGCTCATCGCCGAGTACCGGGAGGCGGGGGTCGGCGCCTGCCTCGACCTCGACATGCTCCTTCGGGAGCTGGAAAAGGGAAAACCCCTTCCGGAAGTGGCGGACTTTGCCATCGGAATCCTGAAAAACGGGTTCCGGGACCTGCCGGGATTTGACGTCACGGATCTTACCGATTACCGGAAATGCCGGAACCGGCTCTTCGCCGAAGCCATCCCCACGGAAGAAAACCGGGAGCTTCTCCGTACCGTGCCGCATATGGAAGTGCTCGATCTCTCGGTCATCTGCCGCGTGTGCATCGATGACCACAGGAGCGCCACGGCGGTGGTCACGAGAGACATCCTTGCCGACTGGGGCATCCCGGAGGAGACGCTTCTGGACGATACCCTCGCAAGCGCGCAGCGGCTTTTCCCGCTTCATATCGATACGTTCCGGGAGCTGTGCCCCTCCGTCCGGTCGGACGACTTCCCGGCGCTGATCGCCGGTGTGCGGGACCGGTACGGCGCGGCAGTGATCGCCTACCCGGATTTCATCGAAAAAGCGTTAAAAAAAGCGGGAGGACCGTTTTACATCCTCCCGTCTTCAATCGACGAGCTTCTGATCCTTCCGGAATCCTGTCATCCGGACCCGGAAGAACTCCGGGAAATGGTGCGCCGGATCAACCGGACGGAACTTTCCCCGGAAGACCGCCTCTCGGACAATGTCTATTTCTGTGACGGCACGTCGATCCTTGTCACGTGATCCGGACCGAAACTCTCCGGCAGCAGTTCCGCTAAAGTAAACACCTTATATTCAGAAACAGACCGTGCGAGAACGATCTCAAATTCCGAAGGATCGGCAAATTCCCGCATGACCTGCCGGCAGATCCCGCAGGGCGGACAGAAGTCGCGGACCGTGTAATCCGGACCGCCGACGATGGCGATGGCAAGAAAACGCCGCTCGCCTTCACCGACGGCATGACTGATCGCGTTCCGCTCTGCACAGATGCCGGCCGGATACGACGCGTTCTCCACATTGACCCCGGTAAAGATCCTGCCGGAAGACGCAAGGAGCGCGGCCGAAACGTGAAAATGCGAATACGGCGCATAGGCATTCTTCTGATTCTCCAGGGCGAGAGCAATGAGTTTTTCATAATCTGTCATAAAAGTGTTCTCCTTTCTCCGGTTCTTCCTCATTATAGCACTTTTTTCTTGAAATAAACAGAAGGCTGTGCTATGATAGTTCGGCTAATGTGTTAATACAAATTTTCTAGGAAGGCACTTTATCATGGAAACAAACAGCAAGGCAAAATCGATCATAAC
>JAZUHZ010000060.1:0-2041 GCA_045642005.1 Candidatus Avilachnospira sp. | reverse complement strand
AGATGTTTCACGCCCGTTCAGTGTTTCACGCAGTTCATGTTACTTTCCTTCCCGGATCTCGTCCAGATAGCTGTCGTTGATCTTTGCCTCTTCTCCGAAAAGTGCCATCCCGTTCATCATGGAAAGCGCTGCCTCCATCACCCGGAAGGCCACCACACAGCCGCTTCCCTCCCCAAGCCGCATGCCGAGCATAAGCCAGGGAGAAAGGCCCATCTCCTTCATGGCGAGCATGTATCCCGGTTCCTCCGATGCATGAGACGGGAACATATATTCTTTTGACAGAGGCGCAAGCCGTACGGCACACAGGGCCGCTACCGCAGAAATGTATCCGTCGATCACAACAGGCATCCTGTAATAAGCCGCTCCCAGGAAGGCACCGCACATAGCGGCAATATCAAAACCTCCGACTTTTGCGAGTACGCCGATCACATCATTTCCATCCGGCTTTCTCTTTTTGAGCACGGCTTCGAGCACCTCTTTTTTATGCTGAAAGCTCTCATCCGTAAGGCCGCCGCCTCTTCCGGTAAACTCTTCAACAGGCTTTCCGGTCAGGGCGCACAGCACACAGGTGGAGGTAGAGGTGTTTCCGATGCCCATTTCTCCGATTCCGATGACAGAGACACCGTCCTCTTTTGCTTTCTGCGCCATCTCTACACCGATCCGCATGGCAGCAGTGACCTCATCTCTCGTCATGGCATCTTCCCGGAGCATATTTTTCGTGCCGCGGGCGAGCTTCCGGTCGATAATCTCCGGGCAGGTATATTCATCGGCAATGCCCACGTCGATCACGTTTACTTCATCGCCGAAGTGTTTCGCCATGGAACTCATCCCGGTCTTTCCGAAGGTCATATTGACGGCTTGGGTCATGGTCACATACCGCGGGGCACTTGATACGTTTTCTTCGATGATTCCGTTGTCTGCCGCAAATACAAGGATGCGTTTTTTCGGGATCTCATTTTTAACCTGACCGGTGATCCCGGCTATTTTTATGGAAATATCCTCAAGTTTTCCGAGGCTTCCCGGCGGCTTTGCCAGTTTTGCCTGCCGTTTTTGCGCAAGCTTCACGGATTCCTCATCCGGCCCTTTGATTTTTCCAAGTATTCCCTCAATATTTTCCATTTCAACCACCCTGCCGGCTGCCGAAGCAGTCATTTCATTGAGTTTATTGATCATCCGGATAAACTCTTTCGTTTCTCCGTCATATTCATTTTCATCATAGCCGGAAATACTCACGACTACGAGATTTGCCGTTCTTTCGGCAAGACGACAGATGTCTTCAAAAACCTCTTCCGCTCCGTCGCCCTTTTCAAAAAAACGGTTTCCAAGAAGATTTGTCAGATCATCGAGGAGCACCACCGCCCCGTCCGGAATCTCTTTCACAGACTTTTCGAGGAACGGATCCTCGACAGTGGTCATCAGAAGATGCTTTCTCTGCCGGATATGTTTTTCGACTTTCCGCTTTCCCGCTTCTCCGTAGGGCTTCATCGTTGCAATATAATACCGCGGACGGCCCATTTTTTCAATGAGTCCCTCTGCGTAACGTGACTTCCCGCTGGAATTCGGCCCTTTTACAAAAATCAGCATAGAAAACGATTACATTGAGGCCCCGATATCGGCCCCCATATCACAGGAATAGACGAGGAGGAGCTCCGCATCCTTCTCCACCCTGATTTCGGACATCCCAACGCTGGGGCTCTCTCCGTTATACAGGAAATACCACCCGGAAAGGTCGCCGCAGGCAAAGCTATACAGGTTATTGATCCCGTCGACATATTTCATGCCGCTCATGGTAGCATACTCAAACTGCAGCTTATTTGCCTTGCAGGCTGCTTCAAATGCCTCCATGGCATTCATTCCCTCTGTGATTCCGACCGCATATTTCTCAAGAACCATGCCGTTATCCGGCTGGAGTTCCCGGATATCGCCGGAAAGATCCGCGGAAGAGACTGCCGTGTGACAGTCAATTGTCACATAACAGACGTCCCCGTTATCGGTTCCTTTTTGATTTCCGCACGCAGAAAGGAATAGGGTCAGAAACAAA
>JAZUHZ010000059.1:0-6047 GCA_045642005.1 Candidatus Avilachnospira sp. | reverse complement strand
GCCGCAATAACACCAAAATCAGCCATGATTTATTTCTCTCTTTCTATGATTCGTTTTTCCATCCGATCAAAGGTGGTCTCGATGGCTCCCGTCGGGCAGACCGCTTTGCATTTGCCGCAGCGGATACATTCCGAGGAGTTGGGGGTCTGCCAGACTTTGACATCCATTCCGCAGGCTTTCCGGCAGGCGCCGCACTGTACGCATTTCTCCCTGTCCACCGTCAGACGGAAGAGGGACACGGGATTGGCAAGACTGTAAAGCGCGCCCAGCGGGCACAGGTATTTGCAGAAGGGACGATAGGATCTGACAGCGGCAAGGAGTACGAAAAGGAGGATGCCCAGTTTCAGGAAAAACCGCCAGCGGATCTCCGAGCGCACGGATTCGTTCGCTATGGCAAGCGGGATCCCGCCGAGGAGAGTGCCGCTCGGGCAGAGGTATTCGCAGAACCAGGGGGACCCCATGCCGGCACTGTTCCGGACCGTCATGGGAAGAAGGATCACCATCCCAAGAAGAACCGCATATTTCAGATAGATGAGCTTTTTATGGCCGGGCAGATTCTTCGTCTTTCGGAAGAGAGGGATTTTGTGTAAGAGATCCTGAAGGAATCCGAACGGGCAGATCCATCCGCAGATAAATCTCCCGAGAAGCATCCCGCACATTCCGATAAAGCCAAGCACATACAAAGAAAACCGATATCCCGGGGAACCGAGGACCGCCTGCAGCGCTCCGATCGGGCAGGCGCTGATGGCTCCCGGACAGGAATAACAGTTGAGCCCCGGAAGACACATTTTCTTGTTCGGGCCCATATAGATCTTTCCGTGGACCCAGCCGTTCACATATCCGTTGGCAAACGCAAATGACACGGCCTGCGTGATCATCCGGACCCGGCTCGTTTTTCTGATTCTTCCGTCCGCCATTTTAGCCTCCGATTCCGATGCATTCGAGGCAGATGTCAGCAGCCTTTTTGAACACGATCCCGACTTCCGGGGTCATGCATCCGATGATGAACATCGCGGTAAACACCAAAAACAGTACGGCTCCGACAATTGTTTTCGTTTTTTCGTTCATACTTCCCTCTACTCCAGATACGGTTCCAGATACCGGATCCATGCCTCTTTTGTTTTTCCGCCCTGCACAAAATCAATGATCTTTCCGTCCGGATCCACGACCCAGGTCCCGGGAAGGGCGTTTAAGAGCATCGGGCGAAGCTGCTCATTGTATTCCGCATCCGCGATTAAGAGCGGGTAGGTGACTCCGGTTTCTGCTGCCTCGCTTCTTGCAAGTTCCATATCCTCGGGAAATTCGAAGGCGTCGGACTGAATCCCCACGATCTGAAGACCCCGGTCCTTATACTCGCTGCTGATTTCCTCAAGGTACGGCATTTCATCGAGGCAGTTGGTGCAGTACGGCCCCCACGCGTTGAATACGGTGATCCTCGCATTTTTGAGGTTTTCCGAGGTGAACATTCCGCCGTCAAAGGTCTCCATGGAAAAATCACGGAAGTAGGTGATATCCCGGCTTCTGCTCCCGTTTACGGTCTGCGGCAGGTTGTCTCCTTTCCGGATCTCGACCACATTGATCCGGATAACCCAGAACAGGAGAAAAGCGACAAACAGCGCAAGGATCAGTTTTTTTATGATAGGATAGATTTTGTTCATTGTCTTGTCTACACGGAGTTACGGTTTCCGAATGACGTTTCCATTGGAACCAGGAAGAAACATGTTTTGGTTATTGTACACCAGGATGGCAACCAGGTCTATGAAATTCTCCATAATAGAAAAGATATTCGCTAATCTTACATGCATGCATTCATTCAACCAGCAGTTGAATGACAACAGCCTTGACCTGCGTTAATATTACTGCAGAAATGGCAGGAAAAGTCAACTGCCAATCAAACCACGAAATGTACTAAATGGGGGACCATCATGAAATTTTCTGAAGAAAAGAAGCAGGCTATATCGCAGTATATCCTGGAAAAGATTGCCGAGGGTAATCCGGGTATTACAAAAACCGTATCGGAATCCCCGGGAATCAACCGGAATACTGTACATCGTTATATCACGGAAATCATTGAGAGTGACGTGGTCTCCCGCAAAAAGCGGGGAGAGTATGAACTTGTACAAAGAACGTATGAATACCGTCTGGAGCGGAGCAGGGGAGACCTGGACTCGGATATCAGCGCGTACTACCATTATCTGGCACCGCATCTTCAGGATACAGCAAAAAATGTGCAGGGGATCTGGGAGTATGCCTTCAGCGAAATGATCAATAACGTCATAGATCACTCCTATGCCTCTGAGGCCGTGGTTCGTGTGGTCAGAGACTCTGTCCGGACAGCGGTAATTCTTAAGGACAATGGTATTGGTATCTTTAGGAAGATACGGGACTATTTCGGTCTGGAATCCCTGGATAAAGCGATTGAAGAACTTTTCAAAGGAAAACTGACCACGGATTCCCTGCATCATTTAGGCGAAGGTATCTTCTTTACCTCCCGGATGATGGATGATTTCCTGATCCTTTCTGGCGGGAAAGTCTTCTGCATCAATCGGTATAATGAAAGTATCCTGAACGATATCGGGATGCAGACTGCAGGTACCGTGGTCTATATGAGTCTGAGCAATATGTCCGCTAAGACGGCAAAAGAGTGTTTTGAAGTCTCGTCGTGTCAAACGGTAGAGAATGGCACCCCCGGCCGGGCGTGAAGCCGCGGAGCGGCTTAGAGTGATTCATCCCCTTGCATCCGTCACTGGCTGACGAGCAGCGAAGGCCTGATTGCTTCCCTGGCATATCCGAGGATGTGAAAGCATGAGTAAACGACAGTTTCACATCCCTCGATGACATCGCGGAAGGCCGCCGGAAGAATATGAGACCGGCAAAAGGAAATCTCCTTCTGCCAATTGAAATTACCGCCGTTTTTTACTATAATTGCAGCATGGAAAAAATTACGCTTCCCGACAATGTAAAAATGATCATCGACACGCTCCGTGAAGGCGGCTTTACCGCCCATGCCGTCGGAGGCTGTGTCCGGGATACGCTTTTGGGCCGCGTTCCGGAGGACTGGGACATCACGACCAATGCGCTTCCCGCGGAGATCAAATCCTGCTTCCGGCACACCGTCGACACCGGGATCATGCACGGCACCGTGACCGTCCTCCTCTATCCGGACAGTGACGACCGGCACCGGTCGGAAAAGACGACGCCCATGACCTACGAGGTCACCACCTACCGGATCGACGGCAGCTATTCCGACCGCAGGCATCCGGACAAAGTGACATTTACCGAAAAGTTAAGTGAGGACCTGAGGCGCCGCGACTTTACCATTAACGCCATGGCCTGCAATAACGAGACCGGGATCGTGGATCTTTTCTGCGGACAGGAGGACCTTAAGAACCGGGTCATCCGCTGTGTCGGCGACCCGGACGAACGCTTTGACGAGGACGCGCTCCGGATCTTAAGGGCCGTGCGTTTTTCCGCGCAGCTTGGATTTTCCATCGAGGAAAAGACCGCGGAGGCAATCCGGCGGCACACGGAATTCTTAGATGCCGTCTCCAAAGAACGAATCTATGCGGAGCTCAATAAACTGATCTGTTCCGCCCATCCGGAAAAGCTCGCCTCGCTTTTTGACCTCGGGATCATCCGGCACATCACACCGGGATTTGAAAAGATCCGTACGTTCCCCGCGGAGCTTTTCCTGCCGGAAATTCCTCTCGACTCCCGCTACCTGCGGTACGCGCTTTTATTCCGCGGGATGAAAAAAGAACGCGTCAAAACCATCCTTGACGGCCTGAAGGCCGACTGCCGGACGAGGGACCTTTCTGCGCTTTTGGCATCAGAACTCTTTACCGTACTCCCTGCGGACCGGTATGAACTGAAAAAATATATTGCCCGGATGACCTTTTCCCAGTTTGAGGATCTGCTTTCCTTAAAAGAACTGATCCGGGGAACGGATGAATATAAAAATTCCTGTGCGGAGGAGGATCTTTCCGCCGTCCGGGCGCTGTTTACGGACATTGTGAAGAATAACGAGCCCGTCTATATGAAAGACCTTGTCGTGACCGGCTCCGATCTCCTAAAGGCCGGCATTCCGGAAGGCCCGGCTGTCGGAAAGATGCTCTCCAGGATGCTGGATGACATCCGGAGGGACCCGATGAACAATTCCGTCCTTTTCCTTTTTGCAAAACACTTTTCAAAGATTCAGTAAAGGAGATTCTTATGGAACAGTACATGGAACGATATACCGAGTGGCTCGAAAGCCCGTATTTTGATGAAGAGACAAAAAAAGAACTGCAGGCGATCCGGGAGGATGAGAAAGAGATCCGGGAGCGCTTTTCCTGTGATCTGGAGTTCGGGACCGCAGGGCTTCGGGGCGTGATCGGCGCCGGCACCAACCGGATGAATAAATACGTGGTGCGCCGCGCCACCCAGGGAATCGCCGACTATATCCTGGCCTTAGATCAGGAAGAGGCGGCCGCAGGCGGAAAGCCGGAAAAGACAAGAGCCGAGCGCGGCGTGGTGATCGCCTATGATTCCCGTCACATGAGCATCGAGTTCTCGGACGAAGTCGCCCGCACGCTCGCCGCCAACGGGATCAAAGCCTACCGTTTTGAGTCGCTCCGTCCCACGCCGGAACTTTCCTTTTCGGTGCGTACTCTCGGATGTACGGCCGGCATCAACATCACGGCCTCCCACAACCCCTCCGACTATAACGGTTACAAGGTATACTGGGAAGACGGCGCGCAGATCACACCGCCCCACGATACCGGGATCATGGAGAGAGTGCTCTCCATTTCCGATTTCTCAAAGTGCCTGACGATGTCCCGGGAAGAGGCGGAGGCATCGGGCCTTTACATCACCGTCGGGAAAGAACTCGATGACAGCTTCATCGGGTGCGTGGAATCCACCATTCTCAATAAAGACATGATCCGGGAGATGGCGGATGACATCACGATCGTCTACACTCCCTTAAACGGTACCGGCCATGTGCCCGTGATGCGGGTCATGAAGGATCTCGGGTTCCGCCGGGTATACGAGGTGCCGGAGCAGGCCCTTCCGGACGGCGATTTCCCGACCACGCCCTATCCGAACCCCGAGGAAAGAAAGACCTACGAACTGGCGCTCAAGCTTGCGGAAGAAAAGAACGCGGATCTTATCCTGGCCACCGACCCCGACGCCGACCGCCTCGGGATCTATGTGAAGGATGCCGAAACCGGAGAATACATCGGTTTTACCGGCAACATGTCCGGATCTCTCCTCTGTGAGTATGTGCTCTCCCAGCGGAAGCTCCGCGGTACCCTTCCCGCAGACGGCGTGGTCATGAAGACCATCGTTTCCACGAACCTCATGGATGCCGTGGCTGCGGAGTACGGCTGTGAGCTTATCGAGTGCCTCACCGGGTTCAAATGGCTCGGGCGCGAGATTCTCCGGGAAGAGAAGGAAGGAAATATCCGCTACCAGTTCGGTATGGAGGAAAGCTACGGCTGCATCATCGGCACCTACGCCAGAGACAAGGATGCCGTTTCGGCAGTGGCCTCTCTCTGCGAGGCGGCCGCCTACTATAAAAAGCAGGGCAAGACGCTCTGGGATGTGATGAAAGACATGTATGAGCGCTACGGCTACTATAAAGAGTATACAAAGAGCGCAGCCTTCCCCGGCATCGAAGGAAAAGCCCAGATGGCGGCTCTCCTCGATAATCTCCGGAAGGATGCTCCCACCGAACTTTCCGGAAAGAAGGTCCTTCGGGTGCGGGACTACCTCCTGGACACCGTGACGGATCTTGCCGACGGCACGGTCACACCGACCGGCCTTCCGAAATCCAATGTCCTCTACTTCGAGCTTGAGGACGATTCCTGGGTCTGCGTCCGTCCCTCCGGCACGGAACCGAAGGTCAAGTTCTACTGCGGCATCAAGGGAACGTCCTTTGAAGACGCAAAAGCGCAGGTCGATGAGTTAGATGAGGCGCTTACGAAACTGATTGGATAATAAGCGGTGGCAGAGAGGCCGTGAAACTGCATGAGGGCCGTGAAACATGAACTCCCGTGAAACATCTG
>JAZUHZ010000058.1:0-13603 GCA_045642005.1 Candidatus Avilachnospira sp. | reverse complement strand
ATGATATTTCTGCCGTAGGAAAGAAGCTGCTCGTTATACACGGAGAGCATGGCATCGTCTGCCTGATTCATTTCTTTCAGCAGACGGTTTTTCTGCTCGAGCACGCGGTTATAGGAGATCAGGTCATGGGTATAGATCCTGTCCAGCTGGCAGAGCTCCGTATCGAGAAATCTTCTCCGTTCGGCGGGTCCTGCTTTGATGAGGCTGAGATCCTCCGGCGAGAACATGATCACATTGACGGTTCCCAGAAGATCACTGGCCTTTTTTAAGGCCAGCCCGTTGACGGCGATTCCTTTGGCCCGGTTCTTTTTGATATGAATATCGATCCGGTAAGGAATTTCCGACCGGACTATATTCAGTTTGATATGGGCTTCTTCTTTTGTAAAACGGATGAGTTCCCGTTCTTTGACGTATTTGTGTGATTTTGAAGTGCAGCCGGTATAGACCGCCTCCAGGAGATTGGTTTTTCCGCGGGCGTTTTTTCCGTACAGGATATTGATTTTATCGGACGGCTCCATGCTGAGGGTTTCGTAGTTGCGGAAATCCTGGAGATCTATACTTTTGATATACATAGTGGTGAGGCATAACAGCAGCGGAGCTGCTGTTATGTAGGGTGGTGGCTGCGCAGCAGTTATGTGAGTAGGCGGCTTCGCCGCTGTTTTGTGTGTTAATATGCCGAAGGATTGAAGTTTACGGGCAGGATGAGGTAGATGTAGGTGTTCTCTTCATCCCGGATGAAACACGGCGCCTTCGGGGTGGTCATATAGAGGGTGACGGTCTCTTTATCGATGGCCCGGAGAGAATCCAGCAGGAATTTCGGATTGAAGGCGATCATGAGGTTCTTCCCGGCTTTTTCCGTATACAGCACATCATCCAGGAATCCTGTCTGGGAATTGACCCGGAGATTGAGAGTTTCATCTTCAATCTTTAAGATCAGGGGCTTTTTATCGCTTTCGCTGATCAGGATGGAAGCTCTTTCCACGGAGCTGAGGAATTCCCTCTTATTGACGGTGAGTTTTGTCTCGTAATCGCTCGACAGCATGGAATCGATCCGGAAGAATTCGCCGTCTATCAGCCGGGATACCATCACGGTTCCGTCAAACCGGAAGGACACGAAGCTTGGGTCAAAGTAAAGGATGATCTCTTTTTCATTATCATCCGCG
The DNA here is from genome assembly GCA_045642005.1 of Candidatus Avilachnospira sp. Taxonomy (GTDB): domain Bacteria; phylum Bacillota; class Clostridia; order Lachnospirales; family Lachnospiraceae; genus Avilachnospira. Next base: position 12,440 of record JAZUHZ010000058.1, on the reverse strand, counting down.
ATGACTTTGGAGATCTCATTGAGTGTCTTTCCGGGAATGATGGCTTTTAACTCCCCGTAATCCTTCTTTAATCCGGTATTGCGGATGGAAATACGGTGTCCGTCCAGAGAAATCACCCTCAGATTGTCACCTTTCACCTCAAAAAGTTCACCAGTCATCATCTTATTTGAATCGTTCTGCGCGATGGAGAAGATGGTATCGCGGATGATCTCTTTCAGAGTAAACTGAGAGAGGGAGATGGAACGGCTTTCACTGACTTCCGGAAGCCCGGGGAACTGCTCGGGATCTTTTTCCTGAATCCGGAACAGGGAATTGCCGGAGGTGATCTCCACGAGATTTCCGTCGGAAGTGATCATGACTTCCGCGGATTCCTCGAGGGAAATTTTGCGGACGATCTCACTCAGGAGTCTTGCGTCGATGGCAATGGATCCGGTTTCAAATATCTCGCATTTTTCCGGATTGATCATGGTCCGTACCGCCAGCTCGGTATCGTTGGCGCTGAAATAGATGCCCTCCGCGTATGCTTCTACCAGAAAACAGGAGAGGATTGGCATGGTGGTTTTTGCGGGGATCGCCCGGCCGGCGATATTTACCGCAGAGAGAAGATCTGATTTTCTGAGTTTGATTTTCATGATTTTTTCCTTCTGCAGGAAGACGGCTGCGCCGGATTCCTGTTTATTTAATATATTTTAAAAAGAGTTTCTTTATTAGGGATCAGGGATTTGTGGAAAAGGCATGCTCGCCTTTATTTCTAAGGGTTTTCTCCTGTTGATGCTCCGGACTCTTTCTGTGGAGGATGGGGAGCATGAAAAAAGTTATCCACAATCTGTCAACTTTTTATCTTTTTTGTCAGTGTATCAATTGTTAGTTTCAGTTCCGGATCGGTCTTCAGGCGTTCGGAGATCTTGTCTCTTCCGTAGACAACGGTGCTGTGATCGCGTCCTCCGAGCAGTTTTCCGAGGCCGTCCTGGGAGATATCCGTCAGCTCGCAGCAGAGGTACATGGCCACCTGTCTCGGGAAAGCGACTTCTTTATTTTTCTTTTTGGAAAGGAACTCTTTTTCGTCAATCATGTAGTGTTCGCACACGATATTGATGACTTTCTGGGGAGTGACCTCTCCGGGGCCGGACCTGACTTCCGTCATGTCCTTCAGGATCTCTTTCGCCATCTCCACATCAATCGGTTTCTGGGAAAGGCGGGCCCGGAGGATCAGTTTCTTTAAGGCTCCTTCCAGGATTCGGATATTGGAACGGATATTTTCCGCGATGTATTTGATGACTTCGTCATCGATGAGACAGTCTTCCTCTTCTTCTTTTTTCCGGAGAATGGCCACCCGGGTCTCGTAGTCAGGAATCTGGATATCTACCACGAGGCCGCCTTCAAACCGGGAACGGATCCTTTCCTCGAGGTTGTTGATGTCTTTCGGAGGCTTGTCCGAGGTGATGACGATCTGCTTGTTGTTTTCGTACAGGGCATTAAAGGTATGGAAAAATTCCTCCTGGGTGCCGGGTTTATTGGCAATGAACTGGATGTCATCGATCAGAAGGACATCCGGATCCTGCCGGTATTTTTTCCGGAAACCCGTCTCCGACTGGCTGTCGCTTTTGGAGCGGTTTTTAATGGAATCAATAAAGTCGTTGGTAAAGGTCTCAGAGGAAACGTACAGGATATTGGTGTTCGGATTCCTCCGGAGGATGTAGTGGGCAATGGCCTGCATGAGATGGGTTTTACCGAGTCCCACGCCGCCATAGATGTACAGGATGCGGTAGTCCTCGCCGGGCGCTTCGGCCACGGCCAGAGCGGCTGCATGAGCCAGCTCGTTGAATTTTCCGCTGACAAAGGATTCAAAGGTGTAGCGGGGATTGAGGCGGGCTTTTTTGACGGCATCGGTGTAGGGATCGGTGCTCTGCGGCTCTTTTCCTTTTCTTTGGGAGAGCTGGGCTACTTCATTTTCACTTAAAAATTCCGGCTCGGCGTCAATGTTGGTTACTTTGCTGATGGCAACGGCAAGATAGTCCCGGTATTTTTTCCGGACGATCCCGACCACGGTCGGATTATCGGAGGCCCAGATGTAGAGCTTTCCGTCATCATACTGGAGAGGCTTTAAGGGTTTGAGCCATGTATTGTAGGAGACCTCCTGCATGTCAAATTCCGTGCGCATGAACTCTAAAATTTCGTTCCATTTCTCTTTGATGATGTCAATCATTCCGGTCCCCTTAATGGTCATGAAAAGCAAGACTATCAGAAATGGTAGTCTTTCTCAGATGTTTTTAACTAGGTATATTTTAGCAGAAAAAGGGGGAAAAGACAAGGAAAAAAGCATAAAAGAGCAGCGCGCTGCGCTGCTCTTTTATGGGATGAATGTTGCTCTTTTATGGGATGAATGCTTCATGATTAAAACAAAAAGCAGCACTGCGTGCTGCTTTTTGATATGTGGTTTGTGCTGCTTTTTATTTTGTGATTTTTCAGCTTACTTATATTCTTTCGGCGATTATTCTTCCGGTTTTTTAACGTCGTCTACGCTCAGTTTCTTGGCCTTATTGGCTCTCCATACATAGAGGCCGAGGGAAAGTCCGATGACGCCGTATACCATGAAGGTACGGAAGTATTCTCCGAGGGCGGCCTGGCCGAATACGCTCTTTCCGATCTCCGGGCTCAGGATGAACATGGAGTGGAACAGAAGGCAGCCGGTGATGGCCTGGGAGATCTTGGCTTTGTCGACGGAAGCGCCTCCGACGAGAAGGGCGGCTACGGCAAAGAATCCGATGTTGTTATGTGCGGAATAGGTGGTCAGGGTTCCCATGTTCTGCAGGTAGATGAGCATTCCCCATGCTGCAAATACGGTGGAAAGGATGGTGGCGATGACTCTGGTACGGTCAACGTTGATACCGTTGGATTCCGCAATGTACTGGTTCTGTCCGCAGGAACGGAAGTCCTGTCCGAGCTTCGTGCCCATCAGCCAGTTGATGAATAAAGCTAATAGCGCCACAATCAGTACGAGGACAACAGGTACTTTTCTGACCATGGTCAGAGCGCCCTTGGTGGCCTGATGGTAGGCAAAGAGAATAATAAGACCTACGATCAGAACCATTTTTGCTGCGAAGATGTAGATGGTCGGCTTTTTCTGGCCGGCAACTTCTTTCCGGAAGAACTGCACATATACCGTGTAGATCAGGAAGAGAGACAGAAGGATCAGCATGAACGGAGCAAACTTGATCTGAAGGATGTTGTCGAGGGCATAGGTCTGAAGTCCCATATCCACGGACATACGGATTCCGACGCCGCCGGGAAGGATCATGACATGATCTGCCGCAACGGGGATGATGGCGCCGATCACGAACAGTACGATGAACTGGTAAACACCGTTTCCGAAGTATCCGACAATCAGGGAGGCAATCATCTCCTGTCCTTTTGTCTTATTGAAGAGGGTTCCTGTCAGCCAGCCGAAGAGGATGGCAATGGGAAGCGCCACCAGAGCGGTAAGCAGGAAGCTTGTGAGTCCTGTCATGCTGGTGATGCCGCCGAGCTGCAGGTACTGAACGAAGATCACAGCCAGCTGGCCGGCAATGGCTCCCACGACGATACCGAAGTTCATGCCGAGTCCTGCGATGACTGGGATGATCAGGGAAAGGATCAGGAAGGCGTTCCGGTAGAAACGGTTTGAAAGCTCTGTCAGGAAGTAGTTGATGGTAACGCCTTTGGAAACGATGAGTCCGACGATGATGAAGGCCCAGAAGATCAGGGTTACCATGTTGTCAAGAAGCCAGGTTTTTATGTTGAAGTTTTTATCGCCTGTGATTTTTGCTAACATCAGTCGTTACCTCCTGTCTTTACTTTGGTCAGAGCATACAGGATGACACCGTTCTGGATGATGATCCTCATGATATCTGAAAGGTCGGTACCGGTGAAGATCTGGTTCATGACGGGCATGGCACTGGTCATCAGTCCCTGGAAGAGCACAACGCCGATCAGAACGTTTCTTGTGCTTGCCTTCGATGCGGTGGCGCCGCCGACAAGGACAGCTGCAACGGCCGGGAAGGCCATGTTCAGAGGACCGTTATAGATCTGTACGAATCCGTATCCCTGGTCGTACATGATGATGCCGATTCCTGCAATGACCGTGGAAATAATATTGGCCACGATACGGTTTCTGTTGATGTCAAGGCCTGCGGCATTGGCGAACATTCCGTTTTCACCGCCGGCATAGATGGCAATACCGGACTTCGAGTTGAAGTATACATTGACGAGAAGGCATCCGATGATCAGAAGAAGGATGGTTCCTGTCGGGATGGTAATGCCGCCGATCGTGAATTTTCCGAGGTCGGATACGATCTGGGCTGCGCCGAAGTTGTCGAGCTGGATGGTCTCACGAAGACCGGTTCCGAGCATCCATCCCATCTTTTTATTGGAGAAGGGAAGCGCCAGCCAGAGGATGTTGAACAGGGCAACGATGGAGAATCCAGAGTAGGTGGCAATGGTCATTTCCGCGCCCTTGACGGCGTTCATGAGTTTTCCGTAGACAAATCCGAGAATGGTGCAGAAAACGATAGCCACGAGGCAGGCGGCAAGGATCAGTGTCCATCCGGTAAGGTCGAACTGCATGCAGCAGATGAGGGCCATAAGGCCGCCTTCGATACCGATCGGAAGGGCAAAGTTGGGTCCGGTTCCTGATTTGATCGCCGGTACCATGGCGAGAACGAGAAGGCCGTTCATGCCGACACGGTTCAGGATATCGGAGATCAGGGTGGTAACGGACTGTCCGAGGACGGCTGCCGAGATCAGGATCACGAGAAGGAGAAGTCCTACGGCAAATGTGGGAATTCCGATACTGTTAATGAATGATTTGAATTTATCTTTCATGTTATCGTGCCTCCTTTACACCGGACATCATCAGTCCGAAGGTCTCATCGCTGGCATCCGGCGGAAGCTCTCCGATGATCTGTCCTTCGCAGACAATGAGGATTCTGTCGCAGATCGAGCGAAGCTCGGCAAGTTCGGAGGAGGTCATGACGATGGTCACGCCTTTTTCTTCCGCCATCTGCTTCAGATTGTCCAGGATGAGCTTCTTGGCTCCGATGTCGATACCTCTTGTGGGTTCGGATACGAAGAGGAATTCCGGATCCTGGGTCAGGGCTCTGGCCATGCAGACTTTCTGCTGGTTGCCTCCGGAAAGGGCGCCGGTATTCTGGGTAGGACCGGTGCAGCGGATATCGAGATCTTTGATCATTTTTTCTGCATTGCTACGAACGGATTTCTGATCAAGAAGTTCGATGGGACCAATCTTCCGGATGAATTTTCCGTTGGCCTGCATTGCGGTGAAAGCGATGTTCATTTCAATGGAACTCTGCAGCAGGAGGCCGACTCCCTTTCTGTCTTCGGAAAGGAAGGCAATGCCGTTCTGCAGGTTCTTAGTGGTTTCTGTCATGGAAAGGGGCTGTCCCTTGTAGATCACTTCGCCGTCTGCCGGATAAAGTCCCATGATGCCGTTGGCGATGCCGAGTTTTCCCTGTCCGGCCAGACCGCCGATGCCGACTACTTCGCCTTTCCGGACGGAGAAGTTGACGTCTCTGACGACTTCACCGGGCATGTTGACGCGAAGGTGTTTGACCGAAAGCATGACTTCGTCGCTGACGGCGCGGTTTGACTCTCCTTTTTCGAGCTGCAGGGAACGGCCGACCATGAGGCGCGCGATCTCGGGTGCGGTGATGTCTTTGGTTTCCGCGGTCGTCACGACTTCACCGTCACGAAGGATGGTGACTTTGTCGGATACGCTGATGATCTCGTCCAGACGGTGGCTGATGAAGATGATGCCGATGCCCTGGGCGGCGAGCCGGCGGATCGCGTCTAAGAGGTTTTCGGTTTCTGATTCCGTGAGCACGGCAGTCGGCTCGTCGAAGACGAGGAATTTCACACCGGTCTTATCGATCTCACGGGCAATCTCCACGAACTGCATATGTCCTACGGGAAGCCCGGCGACCATGGTAAATTCACTGATATCCATATGCATGGTGTCAAGTGCTTTTCTTGCGTCTTTTGCCATGGCTTCGGTATCAAGGCTTTCCAGTTTTTTTCCGAATATTTTTGAAACAGGGGTAGGCCTGGTGATCTCACGGTTGATTTTGATGTTTTCTGTGATGTTAAATCCGGGAATGAGCATGAATTCCTGATGTACCATGCCGATTCCTTTTTCCATGGCTTCATGGGGGGTCGTGATGACGAGTTCTTCGTCACCCATGAAGATCTGTCCCGTAAATCCGCCGGTTGCGGAGATCACGGGCATTCCGAAGAGGATGTTCATGAGCGTGGATTTTCCTGCACCGTTTTCACCGATGAGTGCGTGAACCTCTCCGGGCTTTACTTCCATATCGATGCTTTTTAATACGACGTGGGAGTTGAATGCTTTTCCTACATTTTTAAAGCGTAATACTCCATCTGACATATTATATTATCGCCTTTCTGAAATGAAAGGGTGGCCGGTTTGCAGGCCACCCTGTTTTTTGCATGAGTGATGCAGCGCAGCTGCATCACTCATGTGGTTTTAGAAGCAGCTTTGCTGCCATACTGATTATTTTCCGTCGAAGGTAAGGAATCCCTGAAGGTATACCCAGTAGTTGTCGAAGGACTTCTTGGACTCGGGATCCTCGTAGGGAACGATATTAACGGTGGTCTGGCAGTAATCGGAAAGAAGAGCTTCCATGATTGCCTTGTCAGACTTCGGAGCTGCGCCTGCCATCCAGAGGAATGCATACTCTGTTGCACCAACGGTGTTGGCGATGGAAGCGGGAACGGACCATGTGGAGAAGTGTCCTTCAAGACCCTTTGCAGCAACCTTTGCGTTGATTGCGTCAACAGTGGACTGAAGACCAGCTACGAGGTCAGCAGGGGACTCGATGCCGAGTGCTGAGGGGAATCCGTGATAGGGGCTCGGGCAGCAGGGAAGCGGATAGTAAGCGCCTGCATCGAATACGGCCTCGATAAGCGGAACCTGCATTGCGCAGTTGGTGGAGAAGAATGCGGTGTCTGTGCCGTACTTTTCTACCATCTTCGGAACATCCTCAAGGATGAACTGCTGAGCACCGGTGGTGCCTGCATCAGATGTCGGGTCGGGAGCGGTTGCGTCTACGAACTCGATGCCGAGCTCTTCGCACTTTGCCTTCATAAGGTCACGGCAGCCTGCAAGAGGAGCCTGTGCCATATGACGCGGGAAGCTGTAGTGTACCATGGTGGTGCAGCCCATAGCCTTTGCCTGCTCTGCAATGTTGGTACCCTTGTTTACTTCATCGATGGAGATGACGATGTCTGCACGCTGTGTGATGTCATCTGCGTTCTCCTGCGGTGTGCAGAAGATTACGAGAAGATCGTCACGGTCACGGGTCTCAAGAACCTTATCAACAGCTGCATCGGAACCGGGGCATGCCTGGTTGATGATGAGAGCTTTTACTTCGGGATCGGAGCATGCTTTTGCAACTACGGAGATGAACTGCTCCTGCTCGGTCATGAAGTTGTCGGGCATGGTATCGAAGACGATACGGTCACCGTACTTTGCTACCATGGTCTCTGCGGAACGGTACTCTTCCTCGTTCTGGGAAAGGGTGTTGGTGATGATGGCTACCTTGCCGGTGGTTGCTGCTACAGCTGCGGCTACGGAATCCTGAACCTTGGCTGCATCCCAGGTAACGGTTGCCTTGGCTTCCTGCTTGGTATCAGCTGCCTGATTGGAAGAGCAGGCTGCAAGGGAAACTACCATTACGGCTGCTAAAAGGATAGCGAAAACCTTTTTCATAATTTTTTCCTCCTACAAATAATAATCCGACGTATAATTTCGGATGTTACTATTAAACACGCAAACTGCCGATTTGTCAACATAATTCTGAAAAATCAGACAACTGCGGGCTCCAGAAGGAGTTCTCCGGTCTCGAACCGCTTTTTGGAGTACATCCGGATGTCCAGAGAATCTTCCATGCCGGCGATATGGTTGGCAACCATGATGCCGATCCGCGGCGCGACCATGAATCCGTGGCCGGAAAAACCGCAGACACTGTAGAAGCCTTTGGCGGCTTCTGCCTCATCGATCACCGGGTTGCAGTCCGGGGACAGGTCATACTGTCCGGCCCACTGACGCACCACTTTCAGCTTTCTTAAAACAGGAAGCGCTTCGCAGATGATCGAGCAGTTTGCCTCGAGGAACTGCCAGGTGGAGTTGAAATTGAAGCTGGGCGCCTCGTGAGGTCCGATTCCCATGACAAAGCTGCCGTGCGGGGTCTGCTGCACATAATAGGAGCGGGAGAAGGACATGACCATGGAGTCGAAAAGGGGCGCCACCGGCTCTGTCACCAGGGCCTGATGACGTTCGGAAACCACGGGGATGTCTTCGCCGACCATCTTTGCCAGCTCGGGGGCATGGACGTTGGCGCAGTTGATCACGATCTTAGCCTCTACGGTTCCGTTCGTGGTCACTACGCCGGTGATCCGTCCGCCGGCGGTGGTGAATCCGGTCACTTCCGTGTAGGTGGCAACTTCCACGCCCATTCGTTTTGCGCCCTGCAGATAGGCATTTGCGCACTGGAAGGGATTGGCATGGCCGTCTTTTCCACAGAAGGTGGCTCCGTACATGCCTTCGGTATTGAGGTACGGAACAATCTCCCGGGCCTCTTTTAAGTCTACGGCGCGGGAATCAATGCCGAGACGGTGCTGCACCTCCAGGTTTTTCTGGAACTGCTCCCACTCTTTTTCGGTATAGGCGACCAGGAGATAGCCGCCCTGGTGAAGCTCGCAGTTGCCGTCATATCCGGTGTATTCCTCCAGGTGTTCCAGGATTTCTGTCGATTCCAGCGCGATCCGGGCATTGAGCTCGGATCCCCACTGCTGACGGATCCCGGCGCCGCACCGGCCGGTCGCTCCGGAGGTGATGTATCTTTTTTCAACGAGAAGCGTATCGGTGTATCCTCTCTTTGCCAGTTCGAAGGCGATCGAACAGCCGATGATGCCGCCGCCGACGATGACGATTTCATATCCTTTCTTCATGAGCGGTCTCCTTTCTCATAGGCATCGGCAAGGGTTCCCATATAGAGGGGCTTTGTCGGCGGACGGAAGGTGGTCATGAGGACTTCTTCCATCGGGATGTGATAGTAGTCGGCGAGCACCTGCGCGATCAGAAGGCGGCAGGTACGTCCCTGACAGGGCCCCATTCCGGCGCGGGTGATTCTTTTGACTTCATCGATGGTGCGGCATCCGTAATCTTCGATCACTTTTATGAGGCGTTCTTTGGTAAGATCCTCGCAGCGGCAGAGGATGGTATCATTTTCTTTCATTAATATATACCTCCTGCACGGATATTTCTTACGGTCATGGCGAGTTCTTTCGGAACTTCCACGGAAACCACGTAGGTTTTGTTCTTCGGGCTGCCGATGACTTTTTCTACAGGGAAGATTCCCACGACTTCTCCCGCGCGGGAAAGGCACTGAACCTGATCGCCCGGTTTCGGGAGCGGAAGATATTCATAGGGAAGTTTCACGAGCGCGGTGGTTTCTGAATAGGTCATATCCACCACAAAAATGGCAAGGCCGGGACAGCGCTGCACGCAAGACGCGCAGCCGTTGCATTTTCCAAAGTCGACCACCGGGCAGGCGTTGATGTCCGGCTCCACCCGGATGGCGTTTTTGACACAGGCTTTGGAGCAGGGGTTGCAGGGGATTTCCTGGAAGCATTCCGCGATGGCCACCGGTCCGGAAAGAAGGCGTTCTTCGGACGGCATTACTTTTGCCAGGTCTTCTTCTGTCGGGATTCCGTCTTTACTGAGCATTGTTCATTGCCTCCTTTGTTTCCTGCATTTTTTGGATTCCTGTAAGGATCTTCGCGCCGGTGGGGCCGGAGCGGAGTTCGGAAAGATCGGCTTTTGCCGCTTCCACTTCCTTTGCCGCCTCCTCTGCACGGCAGCCGAGCGTCATGGCGGCATGGGCGCCGGCAAGGCGTCCCTCTACCATGGCGGCGGAGGCCTCTTCGATCCCGCGGGCATCGCCGGCGGCGTAGATGCCGCTCTTTGTTGTTTCCAGGCAGTCATTTAAAAGCGGCACATGGCCGGAAAGTTCACGGATGTAGGCCATATCGCAGCCGGCCTGCCACAAAAGCTCTGTCAGGGGAGAAAGTCCCACGGCCAGGCAGAGCGTGTCACAGGGTACGTCTTCTTCGGTTCCGGGTACGGGCTGCCACTTTTCATCCAGCTGCTGGATGATCACGCCTTCCAGCTGTTCTTTTCCGTAGGCTTCCTTAATTGTATAGCCGGTGAGGATCGGAACGCCCGCGCGGCGCAGTTTGGAGGCGTGTACCAGATATCCGCCGATCTTCGGCGCCGCTTCCACGAGTTTCACCACCTCTACGCCGGCCTGGGTCAGCTGATAGGAAACAATCAGGCCGATGTTTCCGGCGCCTACCATGACCACTTTTTCCGCCGGTTTCACGCCGGCAACATTCATTAAAGTCTGCACGGCGCCTGCCCCGTAGATGCCCGGTAGGTCGTTGCCGGGGAAGGTAAGGAACTTTTCGGCGGCTCCGGTGCAGATCACTGTCTTCTTTGCCCGGATCTTTACGTGCTCGCCTTCATGAAGGCAGGTGATGATCCCGTCCTCATAGGCGCCGAGCACGGTGGTGTCCGTCCACAGCGTGATGTTTTTGTTTTCAAGAACTTCCTTCACGAGCATGCGGCCGATCATAAACCCTCTGTCGCCCGCGAACTGCTTTTCGGAGCCGAAGAACTTGTGCGTCTGCTTGACGAGCTGTCCGCCGGGGATCTCATCACGTTCGCAGATCAGAACCTGCGCGCCGTAGTTGGCGGCGGTTTTTGCGGCGCAGAGTCCGGCAGGGCCGGCGCCGACCACCAGAATTTCCACATCTCTGATCATTCTCTGACAACCCCCTTTCCGTGCTGTTCCTCCACCTGCATGCCTTCACGGACTTTTGTGACGCAGATCCGGACATTCGGTTCCCCGTCCACGGTCATGAAGCAGGAAGAACAGTTGCCGATGGCACAGAACAGCCCTCTCGGACGGTTGAGGTCGTGGCTGTGTCCGAGGACTCGGATCCCTTCCGCATGAAGGGCGGCTGCCACGGTTTCCGTCGTATACCCCTTGACGGGCTGTCCGTTAAAATAGAATGTGACATATTCCCCACGCTCGAACTCAAGGATGGGATGATTTTCCATTCTCATTTGGTTTTCCTCCTGTATTCCTGGGGAGTCATTCCTTCCGACTCCCTGAATGCTCTGGTAAATGATGATGCGTTCGTGTAGCCCACCTGCATGGCCACATCGAGAATGCGGTAATGGGTGGTTTCGAGGATCTCTTTCGCTTTCCGGATCCGGAGCGCGCGGAGATACTCGCTTGGCGTGATGCCCATGTGGGTGCGGAACCACTCGGTATAATAGGAAACGTTGTAGTTTTCCATGGCGGCGAGTTCCGTGACGGAAAGCTCCGGAGAAGCAAAGTTCTCGTTCAGATAACTGATGGAAGGGGCCGAGCGGCGTTCCACGAATTTGTCATACAGGTAATAAAAGAGATACCGAAGAGAAGAAGAGGAGCCTTCGGGGCTTTTGATCTCCTGTTCGATCAGCCGGATGAGCGGGGACAGTTTTTCGTCGATCCGGAGAATGCAGTTTTCCGTGAGAAAAGAGAGATCACCGGGCTTTACCATTTCTTTGGGAATGTTGATCGTGGCGGTAAGGCCCTCGCAGCGGTATTCATGCTCGGTTTCAGGCGGCACAAATCCGATCTCACCGGTGGTGAGAACATATTTCTGCGAAAGAAAATTCACATAAAACCTTCCCCGGAGAGGGAGAATGATATGTGCATGTTTATGTGAATGGGTTTGCAGGATTTCTGAAGTTGAAACTGTATAGCTTACGATGCCTGACATGTTGTTACTCCATAAATTACCTGTCTTAAGAGTAGCACTCGGAAAGGAAAAAGTCTATGCAGGAATCCATATGATATCATGCTGAAGTTTGAGTTTATCCACAATTCATCAACTTTGCCGGATTATGTCAACATTTTATCCACAAATTTCAATATCTGCTTGACACTTTGCACTTACTGTCTATATAATATACAAGACGTTTTTTCGGTACAGAATTTTTAAAGAAACGGAGGTGACGCGATCATGAAGATGACATTACAGCCTAAGAAAAGACAGAGATCTAAGGTTCATGGTTTCAGAGCCAGAATGAGCACAGCTGGCGGTAGAAAAGTTCTTGCCGCAAGAAGAGCTAAAGGTAGAGCTAAACTTACAGTTTAACACGAAGGACCGCAGTCAAAGCGGTCCTCTTTACTTCCTATGAAAAATTTTCCTTCTATTAAAAAGAATGACGACTTCCGGGCCGCCAGAAGCGCCGGCCGCAGTAAGGCTATCGGGAATCTTGTGATGATCGTTAAGGATAACGGCACGGAAGC
>JAZUHZ010000057.1:0-3572 GCA_045642005.1 Candidatus Avilachnospira sp. | reverse complement strand
AAAAGGATCTCCTCCACGCAAAGTGTGACCGCCGTTACGGTCTTTTTTTCCGCGCCGTACTCAGTAAGGCCGCTTCTTATGCACTCCAGGATCTGCTCTGTTTCATTGAGCTGCTTTTTCATTTGTCTCCTCCGTTTTTTTTGATAACAAATGCATTGTTCCACATCCGATCCCGTCTTTGAATAGACGGCTCCGGTCTTTTCGCCTTGAAAAATATTTCGCCGATGAGTATACTGTAAGTGATTTTGCCTGCAATTATGTTTCACAGGCAGCAGTTTCTTTTATGTTGGAAAGAAGGATGCAGTATGGAGAATAACAATACTTCGGCCCCACAATACATTGAAAAGGGTCTCGTTTCTGACAATTCCGGTCAGCAGTATATCCGATATGCCGTAAAAACACATTTCATTCAGCTGGATTCGAATCTGTCGGAACTGGTCAGACAGTACATATCGCCATTATACCATACTGGTGATATGCTTTTTATCACCGCAAAAATCGTGAGTTTGTGCGAAGGTCTTGTGTGCACCCGCGACCAGATCAGACCGGGGATCCTTGCTCGAACTCTGTACCGCTTTGCCGGGGATGCAGGATGTGATGAATCCGGATGCACTCCGGAAGGAAAACCATATCCCGGTCTCGGCATGCATGAACCATACAAGATGCAGCTTGCAATCGATCTGGCAGGCGTTCCGCGCTTTCTTCTGGCGTGTGCATGCAGTGCGCTGACCAAACCGTTTGGCATTCATGGTGTTTATTACAAAGTCATCGGTCATAATGTGGCAGATATCGATGGTTTAAATAAATCATCGCCGTTTTATCGGGATATGGCACTTATGAATCCGGAAAACGCGGATCAGATTTGCGATGATGTTAATGAACACACCGGGATCCCGTGCGCAATTATGGATTCAAATGACTTTGTTACGCATCTTCTCGGGAAATGCAAAGATTTTCCGATGAGCGATGAAGATATACTTCGTGTCATGGCCGGAAATCCGGGTGATCAGAAGGATGCAATGACACCTTTCGTGCTGGTGCGTCCCATCGAAAAAGAAGTCAACAGGTAAAAGAGGATACGACTGATATGTTTTTTGCAGATATACTGACTTTTATCACCGGGTGCATTTATCTTATATGCTCCTTTGCACTGAAAATAAATTCGAAACGCATGCTGCGGGTGTGTGGGATTCTGCTTGCCGCCATCAGCGTACTGTCGTATTTTCTATTCCCCTGGCTGCGATATTTTGAAATTCCATTCATCGCTTTTTCCGGACTGTATCAATTCCTTAATTTGCTGGTTTATATTGATGGAAGACGGGCACCGTGTCCCTACGCATTGTGTGTACTGGGTGCCCAGGTCAAAAAAACAGGTATCAGCTGGACCTTCCGGAGACGTCTGAATTGTGCCCTTGCCCGATATCACTATTATGACAGAAAGCCCATGATCATCGTTTGCGGGGCAAAAGGCAGCAGATTTCCGAAGCCGGAAGCAAAGGTCGGAGCAGATTATCTTTTGTCACATGGTGTTCCCGCTGAAAAACTGATCACAGAGACGGATTCGCATAATACAGTTCAATCCTTTGCAAACGTTAGGGATCTTCTTAAGGAAAAAGACGCACCGATACTTATTACAACCAGTAACTGGGGGATGCTGAGGGCCCGTTTTCTTGCCAAAAGAGCCGGTCTGAACGCCCGGGTCATCGGCTCCCGGACAACCTTTCTGTGGTACATCAGCTACAGTCTGAGAGAAATGATCGCACTTGTATATTATTTGATCGTCTGGAAGAGCCCCCGGTGATGTATTCCACTTTTCTTTATTTCCGCCGGGAAGCAGGAAGCAAACTCTTCTGCCACGTCTTTTCCCACTTCAGGTTAGTTCCAGAAGTAACCCTTTTATCTCCTGTTTACTTTCAATGTTTCATAAGGCGGACGGATGACGGCTCTTATGACGCTTACATCCCTTTCGCCGCGAAATACTTCATATCCTCCTTGCAAGGAAGGCCTCACCTCCAGCACGGGATATCTGGTCCCCACGGAGGACACGATCAGAAACGCCATCTGAAGCACTCCGTCACCGGGATCGATCACCAGAATATCCCCCGTTCTTCCCGTTTCCGAAGCCACGGACAGTCCCTCTCTTACAGTCCTTTCCATAAACTCCGCCGGGTCTTTTCCCGGAAAAGCCGGATTCAGGCCGCACTGCCGGAAAATTTCTTTAAAAAAAGTTTCGGGATCCGCCTGCTGCCCCACATAAGAACAGGCTGCCTCTACGATATTATCGGAAATCCCTCTTCTTGGGGGTGCAAAAGTCTCCTTCTCTTTCACAATGACCGGCATGCCGAGGGGCACCAGTTCAGCCAGTTTTCGGGATACATCCACGGGAACGTGCACGCAACCGGCACTTCCGTCGGTAAGATATGTCTCCCGTGCAAATCTTCCCGGGGTATTTTCTTTCCAGCAGGCGTCATGGATACCGATCCCGGCACCGCCGTTATAGAATGCAAAGAAATTTTCCACATGCTTTTCTCTGCCGAAAAATCTCTCCATCAGAAAGCAATCCCTTCTGACCAGATATATATGATACATTCCCACAGGCGTATCGCTGTCATCCTTCTGCCCCGTCACACAGGGGGTCAGCAGTCTGAGCTCTCCTCCCACAAAACACCGGAGGGTCTGTTTTTCCAGATCCACTTCGATACAGTCATAGTCGTACGGGTTCTTTTTTCTGATCTCATATCTGGCGATATACAGCACTTCCTGATAATCGCTGACTTTGAATTTCGGCCAGGCACAGTCGCATACCGTGATATCTTTTTCGAGGATCTCATCCGGCACCACGTAGTGATATTCGTCAGCCGCTCCCCGCACCATTAGCTGACACGCCATGCCGCTCTCCAGCGTCTCTATGAGGGCCTCCCTGGTATAGGGGATGTCATCTACATAATGGATGGGCCAGAGCCTGTCCAGACATTCCATGATAACGGCCCCGTCTTTGTCAAAACCGTTCACGCTCTTGATGCGTTCACAGAGAATCAGAGGATTGAATGTTTCATAGTCTTCCGTTACCACGCCGAACCGTTTCAGCATAATGGCAAGTGAGGTCACGAAACACCCCGTGTAATACATCCAGGGACTGATGGCTTCCGGATATTCCTCCTTCGGCCACATTTCTTCAATGTTATATGATCTGTCCCACTGTTTCCATTTTCGGTAATTATTTCTGTCATAGGGAGAAATAATTGATTCTGCAAGCATTTCGTTCCCTTCCTTTCATATAGCGCCCGTTCCACGATCTGTGGATCGCCCTCATAGTGCTGCAGTTCTTTTCCGATTTTAATAAAATGCTCATTTCCCTTTGCCGTCACAAAAAGGATCTCCTCCGGTGTCATCTCATGTACAGCTTTTTCGATGCACTCTTTCCTGTCCGTCACCGTCTCATAGGGGATCCCGGCTTTTTCGGCATAGGACGCGATTTCGCGAATGATGGTCTGCGGATCCACGTCATGGGGATCGTCATTTGTAATAAGAATCCTCTCCACAAAAGGTCTTGCCGCAAAGACCATGTCTTT
>JAZUHZ010000056.1:0-10438 GCA_045642005.1 Candidatus Avilachnospira sp. | reverse complement strand
AGAAAGCTCCCCGGGGCAGTTTTCCCCCAGCCGGTGTTTCAGCCAGTCAATACAGGTGAGCGCGGCAAGCCGCAGACCGTCATGCACATCGGTCTTTTTATCATCCATCTGCGCAAAAAGCTGATAGGTGGGATAAGTACGGTTTCTAACAAGTTTCACCACATTGTAGTCAGCCATGAAATGCCATCCTTTCCGAAAAAGAAAAATCAGTATACAGAAGAAGTATAGCACAAACCACACCCTCTGTACATGAGCTGCGTGAAATGCCCCTATCTGGCAATAGCGGCCTGCCGCTCGCTGACAAGGGATGAGGCAGGGAGGGGAAACCGGTCGGATTCGGCGGATTCCCCTCCTTATTCCGAGCTTTTTTCACGTTTTTTAGCTAGGATGTGAAAACCGTATTCTCCGGCAGTTTCACATCCCTGACAAAGAGCTTTCAACTGCCAGTTGAATGACAGAATGTTGACATCGTGAAATACTCGTATCGAACGGGAAGATCAGGTTGAGATTTCTCCTTGAAATGATATGATATGTATTGCATAATGAAATACAATAATTAGTTGAGGTGATATCATGGCAGCGAAAAGTGCAAATGTGATGGCCCGTGTTGAGCCGGAAATCAAAGAGCAGGCAGAAGAAATCATTGCAACCTTAGGAATGACTACGTCAGGTGTTATTAACATTCTTTACCGACAGATCATTCTCAGAAAAGGCCTTCCGTTTTCCGTGGTTATTCCGGGGCAGCCTTTGGCACGAGATGAAATGTCTGACGAAAAGTTCAATGAAATGATGGAAAAGGGTTACTCGGATGCGCTTTTGCATAAAGGTGCAGAAGCCGGCGCGTTTTTTAATGACCTCAGGACCGGCAGATAAGAATGAATAAATACAAAATATTTTTTACTGAATTTGCAATGGTTCAGTTCCAGGAAATCTATGATTATATAAGCTGTACTCACATTAGTTAGTTTTATTGGAGTATGGAAAAGTCCTATAATACCTATAAACATATTATTTCTGAGGTAACCGGTATGAAGAACAGAAAAGAGAAAATCTCAGCGGAACAGGTTGTGATGGAGCTCGCAGAAGATGATCTGGCGCAGGCTGTCGGCGGTTCCGGCGACGTTTCGCCTTACCGCAACGAGACCAACATCGAGGCCTCTGTCGCCGGGCGCACTGTCTTCCAATGGGAAATAAAAGACAATGTATTTTGAAAGGAAAAGCGCCATGATTCCTTTCGCGAACGCAGGTATTTCACACCTTCCATAAAAAGATTTGAAAAAATTTTGCTTCAGCAGCTGCTTATAAATCTCAAAATCCTTCCTATCGGAAAACGCCGGATAAGCCCATAAAATAAGGATTTCCGGCTTTTTTCTCTCTTTCGGAAGAACTGCCCGTCAATGCACGATTATTTCACGAAAATCACACCAGGACAGCGAGATTATCCAGGTATATAAGGAAAATCCCGCCTGTTTCCCTGTATTACAATCTGTAACATATACTTTCAAGAACCGCAGTGCTACGATCGGACCATCACCAAAGAAAGGAGTGCTGCAGACTATGCAGGAAATCACAAAAATCGTAACGACAGTGCCGCCGGAGAAACTTAAACTCGATCATCAGATCAAGAAGGTGCTGGCGCAGAAGCCGATCCTCGCCAGGATCCTCAAGGGGACTGTCGAGGAATGCCGCTGGATGAGCGCCGAGGAAATCGAGCAGTGCATCGAAGGAGAGCCCATGGTAGAGGCAATCCTTCTCGAACCTGGACTCACCAACAACCCTCAGGCAATCCGCGGGGAGAACACGGAAAGCGCGGAGGAGGGAGAAGGCCTTGTGACCTTTGACATCCGGACCGCCATTAATATCCCGGAAGGGGAAAAGCGGGTGATCAAGATCCTCCTCAACATTGAGGCCCAGAAGGACGATCATCCCGGATATCCGCTCGAATACCGGGGGATCTACTACGGCGCAAGGCTGATCTCTTCGCAGCTCAATGTGGAGTTCACTAACAGAGCGGAGGATCCGGTCAAATACGGAAACATGAAGAAGGTATATTCCATCTGGATCTGTACGGAGGCAGCGCAGAAAAGGGCCAACCGCATCAAAAAGCTCTCCCTGAAGCCGGAGATGCTCCTCGGGGAACCTTTCGGCGAGGGTATTGACACCGGGCTCCTAAATGTTATAATCCTAACCATAAGCAGAACATTCAATCTTGACGGCTGTGATGATCCGGTGATCTGCATGCTGACGGATATCCTCAGCACAGCAATCGGATCGAACGAGAAGATAAAGCGCCTTGGAAGTAAATACGGAATCCCCATATCGGAAGGCCTGGAAAAGGAGGTGGACAGGATGACGGTATTTGTCAGCAATCTGGTGGAAGATACAGCGAAGAAAAACTACGATAAAGGAAACCAGGATGGTCAAAAAACCGGTGAAAAAAACGGTGTTAAACTCGGCGAAGATAAAATGGGCAGACTTGTTAAAAGACTTTCAGAAGCCGGCCGCCAGGAAGACATCCTGAAAGTCGTAGACGAACCGGAATACAGAGAGAAACTGTATAAAGAATTTTCGATAGAGACAACCCCCTGACATCAAAACACCCGGAAGTCCGTAAAACATGCGGCTCCCGTGTGTTTTTCTTTACTTCCCCTCTGCCCGGAAGCAGTACATCTGCTTCACTAAATATTACGATTAGAATACAATCATATCGGCATTGTCGGTTCCATTTTGTCGTCTATTGAAACCGGATCGAGTAGCAGATAAAGAGGGAAAACAGGCATATGAATCACGAAGAACAGAGAAAAATCATATATCACGGAACGATTACCGCAGTGCAGCCGCGGTCAACAGTATGGCGGTACCGCATGGATAACCGGACACATCGCGTGACAGGGTACAATCTGTTTCTCTCCGGGGAGGCAGAGGGAGAATCAAAAAATTTCTGCATAGCAATTTCTGAGAAGCAGCAGGATAAGATGCGGTTTCATATCGGAGACGAAATAGAAGGATCCGGCTGGACAAAACTCTACCCGAAGTGGGAATATGCGGATTATTACCGCGTCAGCAGCCTGAAAAAACTTTTTTCGGCAGCTGTCCCTGAGGAGGGAACGGGTATGCCCTGGACGGGAGAAGTACCGGCACTTTCCGTTTATGACTGGCGCGGCTGCCGGATGCTTGATAAGAAATGCTGGAGCGGAAAGTGTCAGTCCTGCAAATGGGCCTGTATGGCCAGCGTGGCGATTGAGTATGACTGGGGAAAGACACAGAAGTTTCGGTTTGAAAGTTTCTGCTATGGACCGAAAAACTGCAAAAAATACAACATGGGCAGACCGCGGGCGGTACCGTATAAAGATTGCGGCAGCAGCTATGATGAAGGATGGATGGATGAAATCTGCACACAAAACAGAGGATGGGACGAGTAGTATCACCCTGGACGACCACAGGGACGGTTCTCGCGGATTTTGTACATTCAGAGGGGAAGCACATCTTCCTTTTGCACCCAACTGACAATAGCGGCCTGCCGGCCGCTCGCTGACAAGGGATGAGCCAGGGAGGCTTCCGGCCTCGGGACAGGGTTTTTCTGCGGGAAGGATGTGAAATCAGGCAAATTGAGCTGTTTCCCCTCCTTCGCATCGGAGCACACAGAGAAGTTTCACACAGCTCATACTTTCTTAAATACCTAAATGATAACGGATCTGTGCTCTTACTTGTTTTTAACGTGCTCAGGTTTGTCTATGCACAATTCCTGACCTGTGTCATATTCGATATTTATTGATTTTTCTCCATAACGTTGTTCTATCTATTCCAAGCATTTTTGCAGCCTTTGTTTTATTTCCATTACACGAGGAAAGAGCCGTCTGAATCTGCTTTTTCTCATTAAACGCATCTGCTGTTTGCTGCATTTGTAAATTTACATCGGAATTTCTGACAAACTGAACGGCAATTTCCGAAATAAGGCTTCCTGTTATAGTTGTATCTTCAGATTCTGCAACAGCCATTTGTGCGATATTGATAATGTCACGAACATTACCGGGGAGATCTATGTCTGTAAAGAAATCGCCGGTTTTTTCGTCAAGGCTGTATTCAATACCTTTGTTCATAATTGAATAGTGTTTGACAAAGTGTCTTAACAGGCATACGGCATCGTCTGAACCACGTTCTTTTAGATCCGGGACATTAATCCGGACAGATTCCAAAAGGGAAAGTAGTTCAGCATTGAAGGAACGATTATTGATCAGAAACTCAGGAGAAAAACGGGATGCTGAGATAATACGAATATCAATGTATTCACTGCTTTCAGTTTCTTTTACATATTGATTTTTTCTCAGGAATCCCAAAAGAGATTTTTGAACATCAGGAAGAAGCTCATGAATGTTGTCAAGGAACAATGTGCCTCCGGCAGCTTTCTCAATAAGGCTTTTTCCATTTTTTATATAGTACAAATCATCGTCTGTAGTATCAAGAAGATTTCCTGCGAGAATCACAGAGTCAAGCAGTGTGCAGTCGGCAGTAACAAAGGACTGATGTTTTCGGGAACTTTCATTATGGATACACTGGGCAAGGATACTTTTCCCGGAGCCGATGGGGCCGGAGATAAAAACATTACCGGGAAGAAGAGAAAGCTTTTTGGTATTTCTGATAAAATGATCAGTTACAGATGAGCTATAAACGATATCATCGAAAGTGCAGCTTGCGATACAAAAGGGATGGTGTTGAACAAAAGGCAGTTTCCTGGATTCTGATGGCGAATTGATAATGGTGATAAAAACACCATGTATGTTTGAATCAATGGTTGCGGGAGCACATGTCACTGTATAAGGAAGACTGTTTAACAGGTTCACTGTACCCTTTGCCGTCTCCGAAAGATTAAGGCTGTCCCGGAAGAACGGATACAGGACCGGAGAAGCCTGCTTCAGGGATAAATTATTTAGATTTGATCTGCCTAATGCAATTTTGGCTGCAGCGTTTGCGGTGCATATTTTTCCAAACGAATCAACAAAGAGAACCCCATTTTCATAAAGATTGAAAACAGATTTATAAAGCTTGGTTTCAGCTTTTTCTTTTTTCAGGAGTGTGACGATGTTTACAGCTTCTCTGACTGCCTGAATAATCGTTGTGGCTCCTGTTTTGACTCTTACACTGTTGATTCCGAAACTTTCGGAAATTTTAGTAACACTTGTGCCGCCGATAATGGCGTCGCAGCCATCCGCCACAGCTCTTTCAAACGTAACCTGAAGTTTGCGGTAGTCGTTAGCCGGATACATTTGTACACTGCATCCGAATAGTTTTGATATTTCGGCATTGTCTGTCAGTGTACCATACAAGCCGCAGATGCCGATTTTTTTCGGGTGGTAGAGATGCGTACATTCCCGGATCGCACTTGAGATGTCATAACTGGAGATAGTAAAGTTTATGACAGGAATACGGGAGAAACACTTCGATAAATGAAGGGCAGAGAATCCCCTGGCCAATATGGCATCAAATTTTGATATATTGATTTTGAGATCGGTTTCAAAGATTTCTTCCACAGATCTAACCAGAACATCGTAAAAGATATCATCGTCTTTGTAGTACTCGTCCATAATAAAATTCACTGTTTTTTTCATTTCCTGATAAGGAACAACTATAAGAAGATTTATCATATGCTTTCCCCTATGTGTTATGCATTACCGACTGCACTGATAAGTATATTACCACATGAAAAAAACGAATTACAACTGTTTGCGTTCGCACGTTGCAACAGATGCAACGTGTGCAACACATGTGCCTGATTCTTTAGTTAATACAGACAGCCTGATGGATATAATCATATACAGTTGATTCGTTACAGGGCGTTTGCCCGGCTGCGGTAATGATGAGATGAGAGTTAGTAGCAAAAGGAAAGGAGGGTATATGGAAAGTTATATTACCCGCGCTGCACGTCTGAATGGGCCATATGATATAGAACTTATTGAGAGAGAACTTATATGTGGAAACGATGATGTGATCGTAAAAAACCATATTGTAGGTATCTGCGGCTCCGACAAGAACTTCTACAGAGGTATGCTTCCTGAAAAGACGGCAGAATTCAGACAGGATCCGGGGTTTCCGTTTCTTCTGGGGCATGAAAGCGGAGGTACTGTTGTTGCGGTAGGAAACCAGGTAAGTGAGTTCAAAGTTGGTGATAAGGTAATCTCGTTTGGCTGGAATAATAACTTTAGCGATTATTTCAAGGCAAAACCTTTTCAACTGCAGCATGCACCGGAAGGCCTTGACATGGATTATGTCGCGCTCGGCGAGCCGATTTCCTGCGCCATGTATTCAGGCCTGAACTGCAATGTACAGCTGGGAGATTTTGTGGTTGTAATGGGTGGAGGCTTTGCCGGTCAGATTATCGCCCAGTGTGCCAAAAAAAAGGGTGCAGAAGCAGTAGCAGTAGTGGATGTACTTGATGGAAAACTGGAACTGGCAAAAAAGCTTGGCGCCGATATCGGAATCAATCCTGAAAAAGAAGACCCTTATGATACGGTTATGAAGCTTACCGGAGGCAGAGGCGCTGATGTGGTTGTTGAAGCTGCAGGAACTGCTGCAAGCTTTAATACAGCTTCAAAAATCATCAAACATAATGGAAGTTTTGTTTTCTACAGCTGGGTAACTCAACCAATCACTCTGAATATCAGCCGGTGGCATGATGATGGCCTGAACTTCATCAATACATGTTTAGTTCATCATACATGGCAGGAAAGATCAGTATGGTGTCCGGAAGCTTTAAGACCACTTGCTAAAGGAATGATCGATGTAAAATCATTAATTACTCACAGATATCCTCTTGATCAGATCAAAGAAGGATTCAAAACAGCGGATCTTGATGAAAATGCAATAAAAATCGTTTTTGAACTATAAGAACATGTTGTTTGCCAAATGCAGCCACGGCATCTATTTCAAGGAGGTTTGAGATGAAAATATACAAGACGTTACAGAAGATTCCCGCAGGTGTAATGGTTATCCCGCTTCTGCTGGGCGCAACATTGAATACGTTTTTCCCTGAGTTTTTAAACATGGGAGGTTTTACAAGCGGTGTTCTGAAAATGGCAACAAACTCAGCAACCGGTTTGTTCGTACTTTTCAGCGGCGCCTGCATTAATTTCAAGCAGGTAGGAACTCCGCTAAAAAAAGGATTCTGGCTGACACTGATCAAATTTGTAATAGGAGCAGGAATCGGTGTGCTGATCGGTAAGATTTTTGGCCCTTCAGGTTTCCTTGGTCTGACCCCTCTTGCTCTTGTAGCAGCTATAACAAACTCTAATGGTGCAGTATACAGTGCTCTTGCTGGTGAGTATGGTGATGCAACAGACGTTGGTGCCATCTCCATCCTTTCTCTGAATGATGGACCGTTCCTTACCATGATTGCACTTGGCGCAACGGGACTGGCTGATATTCCGCTGAAAGCCCTTATTGCGGCTATTCTTCCTCTGATTATCGGTTTTGTTTTAGGAAACCTGGATGAGGATCTCAGGAAAGTTTTCTCAAATGCATTACCCGCAATTATTATGTTCTCCGGCCTTGCACTTGGTGCCGGCATGGATTTACGGCAGGTTGTACAGGCAGGACCTTCCGGAATATTCTTAGGGCTTCTTACACTTCTGTCAACCGGACTTCTTGCATTCTATATCTATAGTGCTATTTTGAGAAAGAAGAATCCGTGTGGAGCAGCAATCGGTACGACTGCAGGAAATGCAGTTGCAACCCCTGCTGCAGTAGCTACGGCAGACCCCACATTAGAGAGTATTGCCGGTGTAGCAACAGCTCAGGTAGCAGCATCAACAATTATTACAGCCATTCTCTGCCCGTTCCTGGTAGCATTCCTTGCCAAGAAGGTTAAGGCAAAAGAACAGGCTCAGGAATAAAAACAAGGAGGTAATATGTCTTTTCAATTAAAGGAAGCAACCATTTCATCCATTCATCAGGCAATGCAGAATGGTGAGCTTACCTGCAGACAGCTGGTCGAAGCTTACCTCGAGCGAATCAACAAGTATGATAAACAGGGCCCGTGTATTAACGCAATAATTACGATCAATCCCAGAGTTCTGGAAGAGGCGGATGAGAAAGACAGACTCTTTAAAGAGCAGGGATTTACAGGTCCGCTGCATGGAATTCCTGTTGTCATCAAAGATAACATTCAGACAAATGATCTGCCCACAACGGGAGCATTTAAGGGATTGGACGGTTATGTCCCGAAAGACGATGCATTCCTGACGAAAAAACTTCGTGAAGCGGGTGCGGTGATCATTGCAAAAACCAACCTTTCAGAGTTTGCATTTTCAGGAGAGACGGTAGGATCTCTGATCGGCCAGACAAAGAATCCGTATGATCTTACCAGAACACCGGGTGGATCTTCGGGAGGTACCGGTGCTTCAATGGCATGTAATTTTGCGACGATCGGGATTGGTACAGATACCGTAAACTCCGTCAGATCACCATCTTCAGCCTGCAGTATCTGCGGAATACGTCCAACCATGGGCCTTGTAAGCAGGAGCGGCCTCATTCCATATTCGCTGACACATGATACAGCAGGACCTCTCTGCAGAACAGTGGAAGATGCAGCAAAAACTCTTGCTGCGATTAGCGGATATGATCCGGATGACATTGCCACGGCTGCATGTATTGGAAATTATCGTACATCGTATGAGGATTGTTTCAATGTGGAAGGGCTTAAAGGAAAGACGATAGGAGTACTGGAAGCCTTCCTCGGACAGGAAGAATGTCATAAAGATGTAAACAACGCTTTTGAAAATGCTGTGAAAAAGCTTGAAGAAGCAGGAGCTAAGATTGTCCGTTTAAATGATGAGATGGATCTTGACTGGCTGATCTTTGAAGTCGGGGTTCAGGACTTTGAAATGAAGTCACACCTTGGAGGATATCTTAAGGATGCAGATCCGGCTATGCCCATCACATCTCTGGAGGATATTCATGACGGCGGACTCTGCCTGGCTTCCAGTGTAAAAAAGATTGAAGGGTCAATCAAAAGAGATGTGACAGACCCGGATTATGCGCCAAGGCGTCTGCTTCAGACCCAGCTTAAGGAAAGAGTTCTTAAGATGATGGCTGATAACGAGCTTGATGCCATTACTTATCCGCATCAGTCACAGCTTGTATGCAAAATCGGTCTTACACAGCAGCAGAGAAATGGAGCACTTGGAATGAATACCGGATTCCCGTCGATTGTGGTTCCGGCAGGCTTTTCTGCTCCATCAGAAGAAGCTCCCATTGGAGTTCCTGTAGGAATAGAATTCCTGGGACGTCCATGGAAAGAAGCAGAAATAATTGAGATTGCATACGCTTTTGAACAGGCATCAAAAGAAAGAAAACTCCCGGTTTCGACCGAAGAGTAAGCATGTAAGCATACCCCTAAGAAAGGAAATCCCCGGCTTCATTAATGGAACCGGGGGTTTTCTGTTATCTGAGCCAGACGAAATATAATGCCTCTTGCCAAGCGCTTTCCATTGACGAACGTCCCTCATCCGAGTAAAATCAATAGTGGTGACAAATCCTGTTTATTGATAAAAACCACATACAAAGGGCCGGTATGTTTACAATCAGGGATGTACAGTTTAAGAGTGATAATTACGGGGTAGAGGATTATCTCGTTAACTGGCCCATGGTCTATATCCTGGAAAACGGAACCAAAGCCTATGTGGGGCAGACCACCAATATCAAAAAGCGGATGGAGCAGCACAGGAACTCACTCTCCAAACAGCAGTTCACCAGAGCCCATTTCATCTATTCCGACAAATTCAACCAGTCCGCGACCTTCGATTACGAGGCAAAACTAATCAGCCTCATGGCGGCAGATGGAAAATTTGTCCTGACCAACATGAACGCCGGCGTCACCGGACTTGAATATTTCAATAAAGCCGTCTATGACACCGAATTTTCCCAGCTTTGGAAGGAACTGCAGAAAAAGAATCTGGCAGATCATGCCATCGCAGAGCTCGAACAGTCTGATCTCTTCAAATATTCTCCGTATAAAGAACTTTCGACAGACCAGAGACAACTGGTGACAGAACTGGTTGAAAATCTCAGAAGAAACCTGAACAGAAGAATCGTAGTAAACGGGTTGCCCGGCAGCGGCAAGACCGTTATTGCCGTATATCTTTTTAAGCTGTTGTGGGAGACAACGGAATTCCGTGATCTGAAAATCGGATTTGTGGTACCGCCGACATCCCTTCGGAAAACCATGCAGAATGTTTTCAGGAGTATCAATAACCTGTCTCCAAAAGATGTCCTGGGGCCCGGAGATGTGACAAAACAGAAATACGATATCCTTCTGATCGATGAGGCGCATCGGCTGAAAAAGAGAAAGAACCTTTCGTCATACAAGGTATTTGATGAGGCGTGCAGAAAGCTCGGGCTTCCGAATACGGTTACCCAGCTGGACTGGGCGATGCAGCAGACGAAG
>JAZUHZ010000055.1:0-13034 GCA_045642005.1 Candidatus Avilachnospira sp. | reverse complement strand
GGAGTGGATCCGCGCACGATGAAACCGGTCTATGTGCCTTCCTCCTATCATGAGAAAGCCATGCAGCGAGCCCTCATCCAGTACCGTGATCCGAAAAATTATGACCTCGTAAAGGAGGCACTCCTTTCGGAAGGGCGCGAGGACCTGATCGGCTTTGACAGGAAACACTGTTTGATTCCTCCAGGACCCGGAAAAAGTTCCGGCGGAGGTTCCGGAAGAACGCTGTCCGGAGAAAGGAACGATTCTTCAGGAAAAGGAAAGCCTTCCCGGGCAAAAGTTCAGAAGAACGGACCGAAACCAGCGGGACAGAAAGAAGAGAGAAGAAGCTCCGGTAACCGGAAAAGAGGAAGAAAGCGATGATCAATTCGACACTTTGTTATATCGAGCGGGGAGATGAATGGCTGTTGCTCCACCGCGTGAAAAAGAAAAATGACCTCAATAAGGATAAATGGATCGGAGTCGGCGGAAAGTTTGAGGACGGAGAAAGCCCGGAGGAATGTGTGATCCGGGAAACCTGGGAAGAGACAGGCCTCACGCTGACTGACTACCGGTACCGTGGGATCGTTACTTTCGTTTCCGACATCTATGAAACGGAATACATGCATCTCTTCACGGCCACCGGATTTACCGGTACCCCGCACGAGTGTGATGAAGGAAATCTGGAGTGGATCCGGAAAGAGGATTTTGCCGCGCTTCCCCAGTGGGAAGGGGATAAGATCTTCCTCAGGCTTTTGGAGGAAGGGGCCCCGTTTTTCTCCCTGAAACTGAAATATGAAGGGGATACGCTGGTCTATGCCGCCCTCAACGGAAAAGTTCTGAAAAGCTGAATCTTTAGGAGTCTGTATGAAAAAAGGAATCTGTTTTTTTGATCTGGACGGGACGATTCTCATCAGTAAAGAGGATGTGGTTCCGGAAAGCGCCCTCAGGGGTCTTTCGGAGCTAAAGGAGAACGGGTATGTCGTCTGCCTTTCCACCGGGCGCGACATGGATACGCATTACTCCAGAAAGTATGTGGACATTGTAAAACCGGACGCCATCATCCATCATAACGGTGTGAAGATCACCATCGGCGGGCAACTGATTTTTGAGCACTTTATGGATAAGTCCCTTCTCCGGAAAGCCTTTGACTACGCGAAGGAAAACGGTCTCTGTCTCGGAACAAGCGTCGGCGATCATGATTATTTCACGCTTCCCAAGGTAAAGACTGCCGCGGATCTTATGTATAAGAAAGAATCAAAGCGCAACTACCGCGATCCGGAATATCTGTTTACGGAAGATATCCCGGTATCGGCGCTTTCCTTTGCCGGGGCAGATCTTAGTGCCGTAAAAGACCAGATCGAAAACGACCTTCCGGAGTTTTCTCTGTTTCTTTTTGACTCGGCAACGGGGGCCGACTGTGTGGAAAAGGGATTTTCCAAAGCGGACGGTATGAAACGGGTCTGCGATTATTATGGCGTCCCGATGGAGAAAACCTATGCTTTCGGAGACTCCGAAAACGATATTCCCATGCTCCTTCTGGCAAGCGCGGGCGTTGCCATGGGAAATGCCCGGGACGCGGTCAAGAAAGCCGCGGATTATGTGACCAATGATATTAAAGAGGACGGAATCTATGTTGCTCTCCGGGCCCTCTCTCTGATCGGATAAGGAGATTATGATGAAAAAAGAACTCAAAGAACTGCGGGAACTGATGGAAAAAGAGGGGATTGACGTCCTCATCACAGCGGATGCCGATGACCACATTTCGGAATATACCGGCCCGCATTTCGCTGCCATGCAGTTTATCTCCGGGTTTACCGGCGGAGACGGCACTCTTGTGATTGCGAAGGAGGAAGCCGGCCTCTGGACCGACGGCCGGTATTTTATCCAGGCTGCCATTGAGCTGGCAGGTTCGGGGATCACGCTCATGAAAATGGGAGAGCCGGACTGTCCGGAGATGGATCAGTGGATCGCGGACCATCTTCCGGAGGACGGTGCGCTGTCTTTTGACGGACGTACGGTTTCCGCAAAGAGCATGAAAAAGCTCCTAAAGCCATTAAAGGGGAAGAAGATCCGGGTGGTTTCGGACCGCGACCTTCCCGGGGAGATCTGGGGAGAGGAGAGACCCGCCGAACCGGAGGAAAAGCTCCGGATTCTTTCCGAACAGTACGCCGGAAAGAGTGTGAAGGAGAAGATCTGCGACCTGAAAAAGGAGCTTCTTTCTGAAGGCGCCGGTGCTACGGTGGTTTCGGCCCTCGATGAAGTGGCCTGGTTTCTGAACCTTCGGGGAAATGATATTCCCTGTAATCCTGTATTCTCTTCCTTCCTCCTTTTTGACATGGGAGACGGCCCCTGCACGGCGGAAAGCTGTCACAACCACGAAACGCTCATCCGTCTCTATGTCACAGAAGGGCATCTGACCGGTGAAGTGAAGAAATACCTTTCCGATAATCACATTGAACTCTGCACGGAGGTGGAACGGATCTACGAAGACGTATCCGGAATCCGGGCAGACGCGATCGTACTTGACCTGGGAAAGACTTCCTTCCGACTGGTCGGAAGCCTTCCTGAAAAAGCGGAAATCATCGACCGCGTGAGTCCTCTGGAAGCGGCGAAGAACATCAAAAACCCGGTGGAAGCCGCCAATCTTCGCATTGCGCAGGTAAAGGACAGCACGGCTGTCACCCGGTTCATGTACTGGTTCAAAAAGGAACTGGCGCTTCATGAGGGGGATCCGGAAACCGGTCTCACCGAGTGCAGTACGGCGGAAAAACTCCACGGGTTCCGCGCCGGAGAGGACGGGTTCCTCGGTGACAGCTTTGAGGCTATCTCGGCCTACGGGGAAAATGCGGCGATGTGCCATTATTCTCCGGACCCTTCCCGGGATGTGAAGGTGCTTCCGAAGGGGCTTTATCTTGTGGATTCCGGCGGACATTATCCGGAAGGCTCAACTGATATCACAAGAACCTGGGCCTGCGGACCGGTGACGGAAGAGGAGAAGCATTATTACACGCTGGTGGCGATGGCAAACTTAAGACTCGCGGATTCCGTATTCCTGGACAAAACCAGTGGCATGACGCTTGACTACCCGACCCGGGAGATTTTCTGGAAAGACCGTGAGAACTTTAATCACGGGACGGGTCACGGTGTCGGATATCTTTTAAATGTTCATGAGGGTCCTGCTTCCATACGGTACCGGGTGGTGTCGGGCCGACCGGAAGCGGATTCCTTTACGGAAGGGGTATACTGTTCGGATGAACCGGGTTTCTATGTGGAGGGAAAATTCGGCGTGAGGCTCGAAAATATGCTTCTTACCGTGAAGGATACCGAAAATGAATACGGGAAGTTCATGAAGTTTGAGGCGCTGACCCTCGTGCCCTTTGACCGGGAGTGCATGGATGTCTCTCTGATGACAGAAGAGGATGTAAGGCTTTATAATGCCTATCACCAACGTGTCTTTGAGACGATTGCTCCGCTTCTTTCCGAAGAGGAGGCCGCATGGCTTCAGGGCATGTGCGCACCCCTTTCGAAAACATGAAAAATCAGGTGAATTGTGCTTGCAATTCCGTTTTCAATATGGTAATATTTATGAGTTCTGTTCAAACAGGACTCATATTTTATTTCATGCCTGAGAACATTACCCGTTCCTGCCTCAGAAAGAGGTCCCGGGGAAAACAGGCAGACGCTTAAAAGGAGGAAAATCAAATGAGCGTTATTTCTATGAAGCAGCTTCTTGAAGCTGGTGTGCACTTCGGTCATCAGACCCGCAGATGGAACCCCAAAATGGCTCCCTATATCTATACCGAGCGTAACGGGATCCACATCATCGATCTCCAGAAAACAGTAGGAAAAATTGACGATGCCTACAAGGCTCTCAATGAAATCGTTGCTGACGGCGGCAGCGTTCTTTTCGTTGGTACCAAGAAGCAGGCTCAGGATGCTGTTATGACAGAAGCTCTCCGCTGCGGTGAGTTCTATGTAAATGAGAGATGGCTCGGCGGTATGCTGACAAACTTCAAGACCATCCGCACCAGAATCGAAAGACTGAAAGCCATCAGACGCATGGCAGAAGACGGCACTTTCGAAGTACTTCCCAAGAAAGAAGTTATCATCCTGAAGAAGGAACTTGAGAAACTCGAGAAGAACCTTGGCGGTATCGTTGAGATGAAGGAACTTCCTTCTGTCATCTTCGTAGTAGACCCCAAGAAAGAGAAGATCTGCGTAAAGGAAGCTCACAACCTTGGAATCACTCTTGTTGGTATGTGCGACACCAACTGCGATCCGGAAGAACTTGACTATGTGATCCCCGGAAACGACGATGCAATCCGTGCCGTAAAGCTTATCGTTGGAAAGATGGCTGACGCTGTGATCGAAGCCAAGCAGGGCGAGGAAGCTTACGTAGAGGAAGAGTCAGCAGAAGCAGTAGCTATGGAAGCAGAAGAGATTGCAGCAGCTGATATCGAGGATGTTGTTTCAGCAGAATAATCAGGGAGGATATTGATCATGGCAAATATTACAGCCGCAATGGTAAAAGAGCTCAGAGAACAGACCGGTGCAGGCATGATGGACTGCAAGAAGGCTCTTGCCGAGACGGATGGAAACATGGAAGCAGCAGTAGATGTTCTTCGTAAGAGCGGCGCTGCCAAGATGGAGAAGAAGGCTGCCAGAATCGCTGCAGAGGGAATCTGCCGCGTGGCAAGCCAGGACGGAAAAGCTGTTGTTGCAGAAGTGAACTCCGAGACCGACTTCGTTGCAAAGAATGAGATCTTCAGAGATTTCGTACAGTACGTTGCAGAGACCTGCCTTGCATCAGATCTGATGGGCGGTTCAAACGGTGAAGACGTACAGGCGCTTCTGGATGCAGGTCTTACCGAAGTGGTTGCTGAGAAGACTCTTACCATCGGCGAGAAGCTTTCCTTCAGAAGATTCCAGAAGATCGAGGCTGACTGTGTTGCTACCTACCTTCACGGCGGCGGAAAGATCGGCGTTATCGTTGGTGCTGACGGTACCAATGACGAGGCTGTCAAGGAAGCTCTTACCAACGTTGCGATGCAGATCGCTGCTATGAGCCCCGAGTACATCTCCAGAGCTGAGATCTCCGCAGACGAGATCGCTCACAGAAAAGAGATCACCATTGAGGCAGCTATCAACGATCCCTTCTCACTTCCGAAGCCGATCCTTCAGAAGCTCCTTGACAAGGCTGTCAACGAGAAGATCTGGAGCGATGCCGATATCGCACAGTATGAAGAGCACAAGTCCAACATGAACTATCTTCCCAATTTCCTTTCAGAAGCAGCAAAACCGCAGCTTGCTGAAATCGGTATGGGAATGAAGGACATGATCACTTCCGATAAGATCTTCCTGGGTCTTGTAGAAGGACGTATCTCTAAGCAGCTCAAGGAAATCAGCCTGATGGATCAGGTATACGTAAAGGCTGAGGACGGAAAGCAGACCGTGAAGCAGTATCTTGATTCCGTGGCTAAGGCTGACAATGCCAAGTTCGAGATCAAGAAGTTCGTTCGTTTCGTGACCGGTGAAGGCCTTGAGAAGAGAAACGATGACTTCGCAGCAGAAGTTGCAGCTCAGATGGGCAAATAATTGAAAAACGATTGATTTTCGGTCCTGCCGCAGAAAACGGCAGGACTTTTTTTGATTTCATGCAAGAAAACAGTGTATAAAACAGAATAATCTGTTATAATTACCTGTAACTACACCATTTGGAATGATCGGAAGTGTATTATGGGTAAGAAAGCTTTATTTGCAGTGATCGCAGGACTTTTCATTCTTTCAGCATGCGGAAAAGAGTCCGCGGAAGTGCCGGAAACCGAAACCGTGCCCGTGACGGAACCTGTCACGACAAAGGCCCCGGAAACCGAGGCTGTGATCGAGATCGAATGTGAAACGGAAGAAGAAACGGAAACCGCTGCCCCGGCAGAGGAAGAAGAGGACCTCCCGCCTGAAGAAGGCATGAAGAGAAGTCTTCTTACGAACGAGTGGATCCCTGAGGAACTTTTCTCACAGAGGCCGGTTGCCGTGATGTATCCGACCGATAAAAAGGCACAGCCCCAGTACGGTCTTTCCAATGTTTCCGTTTTCTATGAAATTCTGGAGGAAGGCTCCATGAGCCGGCAGATGGGTGTCATAGAGGATTATGACGGGATGTCCCGGATCGGAAATATCCGCAGTATCCGTGACTATTTCATCTATGAAGCGCTGGAGTGGGATTCCATCATCGTCCATTTCGGCGGCCCGGAAGTCTTTGTAAAGGATTTTCTGACCCGTCCGGATGTAGATAACTTAAACGGCGTAGACGGCGTCATGGGCGGTTCCTACGGAGCGTTCTACCGGTATCCCGCCAATGTGAATTCCACGCACAACGCATATACAGATTCCGAACACTTAAAGAAAGCCATCGAAAAAGCCGGGTTCGAGACGGAACACCGGGCCGATTACTGGAAGGAAGACAGAGAGGCACACTGGAAGTTTGCAAAAGAGACCAACCCGGTGGATCTTTCCGGACGTCCCGATGCCATGCCGGCTACGGATATTTCCATGAAGGGAATCTATCCCATTACCGGCTCGCAGTTTCAGTACAATGCCGAGGACGGAAAATACTATCGGTTTATCTACGGAGAACCGCAGAAGGATGCGCTCACGGGGGAACAGATGGCATTTGACAATATCCTTGTGGAAGCCTGCGCCTCCGGATCCCGCGGACAGGGGTATCTCTGGTTCCACGTGCTGGACGGCGGACATTTCGGCTGGTACATGACCAGGGGCAAAATGATCCCGGTCAGATGGCAGAAAACAAACGAGTACGAGGCCACCAGGTTCTTTGACGGGAACGGGGAAGAAATCACCTTAAATACCGGAAAGACCATGGTCTGCATTGCCAGAGAGGGAATGGATTCCTTTGAGGCGGACGGGACAAAATACGATCTTTGATCATGTCAGAAACGACGGACAGGGAAAACTACATCAGGCCATATTTCAACGGGTATGACTCTTATCTTTTCCACAGCGGAAAGGATTATGAAGCGTACAGAAAAATGGGCGCGCATCCGTGCCGGAGGAACGGAAGAGACGGCACGGCCTTTTCTGTGTGGGCGCCGCATGCCCGGGAGGTTTCCGTGATCACCGGCCGGACCGGATGGAAGGAATCGGAAGGCCGGATGCATAAGACCCGGTACGATATCTGGGAGTGCTTTGTTCCCGATGTCGGGCGGGGCGACAATTACCGGTTCGTGATCACAGGTTCCGACGGTGTAAAGCGGTATAAAGCGGATCCTTATGCTCTTTATACCGAGCGGAGACCGGAAAATGCCTCCATCGTGGAATCCCTCCGGACGTACCGCTGGGGAGACGGTAAATATATGAAAAACCGCTGCCCCCGGGAGGACAGGGACCGTCCTGTGTCTATTTATGAACTGCACCCGGGTTCCTGGAAAAAAGACTATTCCCGGGACAAAGACGGGTTTATCAACTACGGAAAGATTGCACCGGAACTCTGCGAATACCTGAGATACATGGGGTTTACCCATGTGGAGCTGATGGGCATCTGCGAGCATCCTCTGGATCAGTCCTGGGGATACCAGGTAACAGGCTATTTTTCTCCCACGGCACGGTACGGAACTCCGGACGATCTTCGCTATCTCATTGATCTTTTGCATCAGAACGGAATATCGGTCATTATTGACTGGGTGCCGGCTCATTTCCCGAAGGATGACTTTTCCCTCGGAGATTTTGACGGGACGCATCTTTATGAACCCTCAGATCCTCTTCTCCGGGAGTATCCGGAATGGGGAACCTATGCATTTGACTATGATAAGCCGGAAGTACGAAGCTTCCTTTACTCCAGCGCTTTTTACTGGATCCGGGAGTTCCATGCGGATGCCCTTCGGGTGGATGCCGTGGCCGCGATGCTTTACACCTCCTTCGGGAGGAAGGAATGGCGGCCCGGAGCAGACGGGTCGGATCAGAATCTCTCCGGGATCCGGTTTCTCAGAGAACTGAACCGCGTCGTCGGAGAGGCGACCGGGGCTTACCTCATTGCCGAGGATTCCTCCATTATGAGCGGAATGACGGATCCTGTCAGGGAAGGCGGCATGGGATTTCTTTTTAAGTGGTCGCTCGGATGGATGAACGACTCTCTCCGCTATATCGAACGAGACCCGGTGTACCGCAGATTCCATCATTACGAGATCGTGAACACGTTTTCGTATGCTTTTACCGAGCGGTTTATCCTGGTGCTTTCCCACGACGAGGTGGTGCATTTAAAAAAGCCGATGCTCTTAAAGATGCCCGGTGATGAGGCCTTACAGTTTTCCACGCTGCGGGCTTTTTATACCTATCAGTTTTTAAGCCCCGGAAAGAAGCTTCTCTTTATGGGACAGGAGTTCGGGGAGACGAGAGAATGGGACGAGAACCGGGATATTGACTGGGGTCTTCCCCACAGGAAAGCGCACCGGGATCTTATGCTCACCGTCCGGCGTTTGAACAGCATCTACCGGAAGTATCCGTGCCTTTACAGTGAGATGAATCCGTCCACCTTTGAATGGATCAATTCCAATGACGGAGAGCGCAATATCCTGAGTTTTATCCGGAGAAATCCGTGGAATTATAACGGGGCGCTTTTAGTGATCATCAATTTCTCCCCGGTGGCCTATCCGGAATATGCCCTTGGGGTTCCCTGCCCCGGAAGTTATAAAAAGATCTTTACCACGAAGGCTCCGTCTGCCGAGGAACCCTGTGAGGATTTCGGTAGCTTTTCCCCGGTACAGGAGGCCTGTGATTACAGAGAATTCCGTCTCGAGGTTCCGCTTTCCGCTTCGGAGGCGGCGGTTTTTGAATTTCCCTTATGAAATATCGTAATTTAGTCCTGGGGATCCTGGCGGATGTGGATGCCGGCAAGACCACCCTTTCAGAAAATATATTGTTTATGACGGGAAGTATCCGGAAAGTCGGACGGGTGGACCACGGGGATACGTTTCTGGATACGGACTCTCTGGAACGGGAGCGGGGGATCACGATCTTCTCGAAACAGGCGCAGTTTACCGCCGGAAAGATGCAGTTCACCCTCCTCGATACGCCCGGCCATGCCGATTTTTCGGCGGAAACGGAAAGGACGCTTTCCGTTCTTGATTACTGCATTCTTGTCATCAGCGCTCCGGACGGGCTTAAAAGTCATGTGTTTACGCTCTGGAAGCTGATTCGCCGCTACGGAATCCCCTGCATGGTATTTGTGAATAAGACAGATCTTTTTCACGGAGACCTCCGGGAGCTTATCGCTTCCATGAACCGGAAGCTTTCGGAAGGATTTGTCGATGCTTCGCCGGAATCTCTTTACGGGGAAGAAACCGCCATTCTTGAGGAGGCGGTCATGGAAGAGTTTCTCGAGACGGGAAAGATCCCTGAGAAAGCGGTGCAGCGGCTCATCCGGGAGGGAAAACTTTTCCCGGTCTTTTCCGGAAGCGCGCTTCGGGGAAAAGGAGTGTCCGAACTGATCGAAGGCCTTTCCGAACTGACAGAGGAGAAGGAATACCCGGAGGAGTTTTCCGCGGAAGTCTTTAAGATCACCCGGGAGAAAACGGAACGCCTGAGTCATATGAAGATCACGGGCGGGAAGCTCTCTGTCAAAGACCCGATCGGGGAATATAAAGCCGATCAGATCCGGCTTTACTCCGGAGATACGGTGAAGCCTCTTCGCGAGGCGCTTCCCGGGATGGTGGTGGCTGTCACCGGGCTTCCGGATACCTATGCCGGAAAAGGCATCGGCGCAGCAAAGGATGCCTCCCTTCCCGTCCTCGTGCCGCTGTTCTCCGTAACGGTGCTGCACACCTTTGATGTTGACGGGCAGACCGTGTACAATGCCTTCAAAGAACTGGAAGAGGAAATTCCGGAGCTCTCCGTGGATCCCTACAGCGGAAAAGGCGACGTGCGGCTCAAACTGATGGGAACCGTCCAGACGGATGTGATCAAAAGGATCATGCAGGAGCGCTACGGGTTGGAAATCGGGTTCGGCCCGAACCGGATCGTTTATAAAGAAACGGTGGACGGAGTGAGTGAAGGCGTCGGCCATTTTGAACCGCTCCGGCATTATGCCGAAGTGCATGTGAGACTGGAACCCGGAGAACGGGGAAGCGGCATGACCTATGTGTCCGAGCTTTCCGAGGATGTTCTCCCGGGACACTATCAGCGGCTCATTCTTTCTGAACTGCAGCATCACCGCCATAAGGGCGTGCTCCTCGGAGCGGAGCTGACGGATGTGCGGGTGGTCCTCGTGAACGGAAAGCATCATGTCAAGCATACCGTGGGCGGCGATTTCCGGCAGTCCTCCTGCCGTGCAGTCCGTCACGGTCTTATGAAAAACAGTTCCAAAGTGCTGGAACCCTGGTACGATTTTGAAATCCGCCTGCCGGAAGGAAATGCGGGACGGGCCATGAGCGACATCACAACAAAGCTTTCCGGGGAATTCGAAGGCCCCGTGACGGCGGACGGGGAAGCCTTGCTTACGGGACGGGCGCCCGTTGCCACGATTCAGAATTACCAGGCGGAACTCACGGCCTACACAAAAGGATTCGGGAAAATGAGTCTTTCCTTCGCCGGATATTTCGACTGTCATGATGCCGAAGCCGTGGTCCATGCGGCCGGGTATGATCCGGATGCGGATCTCAGGGAACCGACCGGCTCCGTGTTCTGCGAGCACGGTGCAGGACTGTATGTCCCCTGGAATGAGGTGGAATCGCATATGCATCTTCCTCTTTCGGGAGGGGATTCCCCCGAAAAGGCAGTTCCCGTTCCGGGTGCGGCAGAAAGAAACGGTCATCCTCTCCCCGAAAAATCCCCGGGAGGCGGCAGTCCTGATTATCTCGGAGCCGGCCTCGCGCTTGATAAGGAGCTGGAAGCCATCTTTGCCCATACCTACGGGCGGAATAAAAAAGAGGAAGAAGATAGACAAGCCCGAAAGGGAAAAAAGCCGGCGTTTGCCCCCGCAGCGGAGCATGTCCCGGTGCCTGACCGGAAAAAGGATTTTCTTCTCGTGGACGGCTACAATATCATTCACGCCTGGCCTCTGCTTAGGGAACTCGCGGAACTGAGCCTCGACGGCGCGCGGCAGGCGCTCCTTGATATACTTTCCAATTATCAGGGATTCAAAGGGATGACGCTGATCGCGGTTTTTGACGCCTACCGGGTAAAGGGAGGCAAAGGATCCGTGGAAAAGTACGGCGGGATCTATACCGTCTATACGAAGGAAGCGGAGACCGCCGATGCCTATATTGAGAAAACCGTCCATGAGATCGGACATAAACATAACGTGACCGTGGCAACGAGCGATGCTCTTGAGCAGGTGATCGTCTTCGGGGAAGGCGCTGTCCGGATGAGCGCCCGGGAGTTTTATCAGGAAGTAAACAGCACACTTTCGGATATCTCGGAAATCTGCGCAAAACGGAAAGAACCGTTAGGAAACCGCATCCGGCTGGATTCAACAGGGAGAAATAATTTATGAGTGGAAAAGACAGTAAAAAAGACGTGATCAAAGCGGTAAAAGAGGAGGCCGCCTTTTTCCCGGTAAACCGGGTAAAACTTCGTGAGGGAACGCCGTTTGCCAGGTTTCAGAAGGACATGAATGAGTACCTTCTTTCTCTGGATGCGGACAGTCTTCTTTATAATTTCCGGGAAGCGGCAGGGCTTTCCGTAAAAGATGCCGCCCCCATGACGGGCTGGGATGCGCCGGAGTGTAAGCTTAAGGGCCATACGACCGGCCATGTTCTGTCGGCGCTCGGCCTTTCGTATGCTGCCACCGGCGACGGACGGTTTAAGAAAAAGGCAGACTATATGGTCGCCGAACTTATGAAAGTAAAAGACGCTTTTTCCCGTTCCGGAAAGACTGCACCGGGTTTCTTCAGTGCCTATGATGAGGAACAGTTTGATCTTCTGGAGCAGCTTACGGAATATCCGAAGATCTGGGCGCCGTATTATACGCTGGAGAAGATCATGTCCGGCCTGTACGATGTTACTGTGTATACAGGAAACCGCGATGCCTTAAAGCTTTTACGGGGTCTTGCGGACTGGGTGCAGGAGCGCCTTCAGAAGGTTTCCACGGAACAACGGGAGAAAATGTGGTCGATGTATATCGCCGGAGAATTCGGCGGGATGATCGCAGTCCTTGCAAAGCTTTCGGTTCTCTGTAAAGACAGAAAGTATATCGATACCGCAGAGCTCTTTTATAACGAAAAGCTGTTCGGTCCGCTTTCCCGGGGAGAGGATGTGCTTTCCGGTATGCATGCCAACCAGCACATTCCCCAGGTGACGGGCGCCATGGAACTCTACCGGGCCACCGGCGAGGAAAAGTATCTCGGACTTTCCGAATTCTTTTTTGAAACGGTTACGGGACATCATATCTACGCATTCGGCGGGACCGGAGAAGAGGAAAAATTTACGGATCCGGACCGGATGTGCGATCATCTCGGACCGAAGACGGCCGAGTCCTGTGCGACCTACAATATGACAAGGCTTGCCGCGCTTTTGTATCAGTATTCTCTGGATACTTCCGTGATGGATTACTATGAGAACGCGCTGTATAACCATCTGCTTCCCTCGGCCGACAAGGCTCCGTCCGGCGGGACCACCTATTTCATGCCCACCGGCCCGGGAAATGTCCGGGAGTTTGACCTTTCCGAAAACAGCTGCTGCCACGGAACCGGCATGGAAAGCCGCTACCGTTTTATGGAGCACATCTTCTCGGAGGATGAGGATAATTACTATATTAACCTTTTAGTCGATGCGACGCTCGAGGGACTGTTTGAAGTTACGACAAAGGAAACGGACACGAGCTTTAAGGTAACGGTAAAAGCACTTTCCAATCTCAAAAAGAATGTGATGGTGCGGGTTCCCGCATGGGGCGTGAGCGGCGCAAAGGATACGCACGGCGCCCGGTTTGCCTCGGGAAGCCTTCAGGGCGGAAAAGCTCCTGTCGGTGTGCTGACGCCCATGCAGGCCCTGTATCAGAATAACCTGAATAAAGGGGAGGAGCTTTCCTTCTCCTTCCCGGCAAAATT
>JAZUHZ010000054.1:0-10518 GCA_045642005.1 Candidatus Avilachnospira sp. | reverse complement strand
GAAGCGGCAGCCGCATGCGGCATGACGGAAAAAACGCTTGTCAATAACGGCACGCTCGACCATTTCACCGGAATGATCGGTACCGGAAACGTGGAGATCGGCGGTGTCAGCCTTTCAACGGGAACCGTGATGGCGCTGGCCACTATGGCAAAGGAACCGGTGACCGACCGGAACTGCGGCGTGGCCATGCACTACGGATTCCTTCCGGATACCCATGTCATGCTGCCGGTAGCCGAGTCCGGCGGGGTTTCTCTGGAGTGGTTCCGGAGAACCTTCATGAAGGATGTCGACTATAAGAAGCTGAATGAAGTTCTGGATGAAAGAAAGCATCCCACACAGCTTATTTTCATGCCGTATATCGTAGGAGCCAATGCTCCGGAGTTCGATACGGAAGTGAGCGGAATGCTGTACGGTCTCCGTCAGGAGCACGATGCCTTTGATGCGGCAGCGGCTGTGATGGAAGGCGTGGCCATGGTGCTCCGCAAAAACTGTGAGTGCATGAATGAAAAGGGCGCCGCGATCGATCATATCATTGCGACAGGCGGCGGTGCCAAGTCGAACTGCTGGTGCCAGATGCAGGCGGATATCACCGGACTTCCCGTAGTACGGCCTGCAGAGCTGGAAGCAGCCTGCCTCGGAGCCGCCATCATCGGCGCAGTCGATGACGGAAAATTTGAAAATTTCAAAAAAGCTGCAGAAGTTGTGGTTAAGATGGATAAAAAGTTTGAACCGAACAAAAACTTCGATTACGAACGAAATTATAAGAAGTTCAACTATCTTTACAACGCCCAGATCGAGGCAACTCGTATTTAAAGGAGAGAAAAAATGACAAATAACTGCACAATCAAAGCACCGTTCTTTGAGATCGGCCCGAAATCTTATCTTTACGGCCAGGATGTAATTGACCTTGCCATCGCAGCCGATAAGGCTTCCGAGAAATACGGCGTGGATATCATTTTCACCTGCCCCATCGTTGAGATCGCACGTGTCAAAGCTGCTACGAAGCGGATCCATGTATTTGCACCGCATATGGATCCCTTAAAGCCCGGCCGCGGACTTGCGGATATCCTTCCGGAGTCATTAGTCGCTGTAGGCGCTGAAGGCGTTATGCTGAACCATGTGGAAAAGCAGGTGACGGTTTCCGCATTAAAAGATACCATCCAGAGAGCAGATGAAGTGGGACTTGCCACCATTGTCTGCGCAGATTCCATGGCTGAAGCCAGAATGATCGCTACCTTAAAGCCCAATATCATTGTGTGCGAGCCCTCCGAACTGATCGGTACCGGCATCTCTGTCGGCGCTGAGTATGTAGAGGCCGCCATGCATGCCGTCAAGGATACGGATCCGGAAATCATGGTTCTGACCGCTGCCGGCATCCATAACGGAGAAGATGTCTACAATACCATTTCCGCAGGCGCAGATGCTACCGGTTCCTCTTCGGGAATCGCCGGCATCAAGGATACGGAAGGCAGAGCTGCCATGGTCGACGAAATGATCAGTGCCTGCCGCAAAGCGTGGGATGAGAGACATAAGGCCTGATTATTACAGAAACGTAATTAATTTAAGAATTTTGAAAACGATTTGACTGATTTCAATGGATAGAGTATAATATCCGAATATCAAAATATTGGGGGAAACACTATGAATTCCAAAACAGCGAGAATCATTTCTGTCGTTGGATTCCTGGCAGGCGTAGCAGGTTTACTGTTCATTGTCGCCGGTGAGATGCTGACTGATAGTAATGTACTCGGATTTATCCCGATCGGACTCATTGTTCTGTACTTCCTTGTTGCTGTATTTGCGGTAACAATGATCAGTTACAAGAATGATGACAAGGCAGCCATTCTTGGTATTCTCGGCATCGCCGTGGGTATCATCATTATCTTTGTCGGAGCCAAGATTCTCGTCAACGATGATTCTCTGATCAAGGAGACTCTTAAGGAAGTGAAGGGCAAAGAAGCCAAAGCAGCTTTCAAGGCAGAACTCTTTGGGAAGAGAGACCTGTACCGGACGCTCAGCCTGGTCGGCGGTGCGATCGAAGCTGCTGCCGGGGCTCTGTACCTTGCCTGGAAACCGGTGGTTCATACGGCTGAGGAAATGAACTCGGCTGCGTTGGCCGCAAAGAAAGAAGAGAGAATCCGTGCCGGAGAGAAACCAGGTTCCGTGGAACTGATCCAGTCTTATCTGATGGTCGGCGGAACGATCATGGGCGTTGTCATCTTCGTTGCAGTGCCGCTGATCTGGGTTATCCGCTGGTGCCTTTACAAGTATAAGGGCTACGGCAAGATCAAATACGTAGGATTTGACAACTTCGTCCGTGTGTTCACCAGAGACCCGAAATACTGGCAGTCTGTAGGAAACACCTTCGTGTTTGCCATCGGAAAGCTCCTTGTTGAGATCCCGCTTGCTCTGGTAACTGCTTTCATCCTGACAAGGAAGATCAAATTCAGAAACTTCTTCCGTGCAATGTATTTCATGCCTTCCATGATCTCCGTTGCTATCATGGGTGTTGTGTTCTCCTATCTGTTCTCTCATCAGCAGGGTGTTGTGAACAGCTTCTTAAAAGTACTTGGCGCAGAGCCCGTCATGTGGTTCTCCTCCGGTACCACTTCCATGATCATGCTGATGATCGCCTCCATCTGGCAGAACTTCGGTCTGAACATGCTGTTCTTCATGACAGGTCTTCAGAGTATCGATCCTGCCATGTATGAGGCAGCCACCGTGGACGGCGCCTCGAATACAAGGCAGTTCTTCAGCATAACGCTTCCGCTTCTCGGACCGGTGCTCCAGATGGTTCTGATGAACGCTATCCTCGGTTCTCTGAAGGTGGCCGATCTGGTTCTTACCTTCACCAACGGACGTCCCAACGGCGAGACAGAAGTTATGATGACCAAGATCTACAAAGCGTTCTTTGAGACCGGATCCGCCATGGACTATGGCTACGGCGCAGCGCTTACTGTTGTAACCGCAATCATCCTCGGTCTGGTAACTCTTGTTTATCTGAAGTCTACCAACAAGTCGGCAGACGTATATTAAGGAAGGAGGCACGTTAGATTATGAAAATGCAAATGAGTAAAACAGCGAAGTTCTTCCTTTATTTCTTCCTTGTTGTTGTCACCATATTCACCCTTCTTCCGCTTCTGTATACGATTTCCGCGTCTTTCAAGACCAACTTCGAAATCGCAAAGGGCGGTATCAACCTGATTCCCGAAGAGTTCACCTGGGATAACTACAAACAGGTATGGGGTATGTCAGGTTCGACACTTGACAGTAAGACCACCTTCGCGGATTATACGATCAACTCCCTGAAGGTATCCTTCCTTACCGTTATCATCACTGTATTCTTTACGGCAATGAGTGCGTACTGCTTCCAGAGAGGACGTTTCCCGGGCAAGAATTTCTTCTATGTATTCTTCCTCGCAACCATGTTCATCGGAGCTGGTACGATCACCGTCTTCCCCATCCTGCAGATCACCACAGCTCTGTCAAGACTGTTCACAAGGTTCGGGTTCAAAAATCTGACATTCAACAGCTGGTGGGGCCTGGCAGTCGTAGTAGGTGCTACGGGCGGCGCTTCCAACCTGTTCCTTACCATGGGCTATCTGAAGACGATCCCGAAGGAACTTGACGAGTCTGCAAAGATCGACGGATGTACCTTCTTCTCTACCTGGTGGAGAATCATCCTTCCGCTTTCCATCCCGATCCTCGGCACCATCGCGCTGATGACCTTCCGTGGTTCCTGGAACAACTGGATGCTTCCCAGACTGATGCTTGCATCCGATCAGACAGCCACCACCCTTGTTGTTGCCATCGTAAACCTGGCAAATAACGGTGGATCAGGAGCTTCTCAGTATAACCTGATGATGGCCGGTTCCATGCTTTCCATGGCCCCCATGCTCATCATGTTCCTGATCATGAACGAGACCTTCGTAGAAGGTATCACACAGGGTTCTGTAAAGGGCTGATTCCAAACGGAACGTTTTTTCATACCCCCGCGGTTTTCGCGGGGGTATTTTCATGCCGTGAACGGAGGAAAAGAAGAGGTGGAAAAAACATTCGGTATGAGGTATAATAAACAGATTATTGGGAATATTCGGAGGCGAAATGGCTGGGATCAGACTGGAAAATCTGTCAATGGTATACGAAAAGGGAAATGTTCAGGCGTTAAAGGACATTGAACTTACGATAAAGGATCATGAGTTTCTTGTGCTCCTCGGTCCGTCGGGCTGCGGAAAATCCACCATGCTCCGGATCATTGCGGGACTGGTGACGGAAACCGGCGGAAAGGTGTATTTTGATGAGCAGGATATGACCGGCCTCGATGCCCGGGAGCGGAATGTGGCCATGGTTTTTCAGAGCTATGCCCTGTATCCTCACCTCAACGTATTCAAAAATATTGCTTTCCCGCTCGGCAGCGTCAAGGGAATGAAAAAAGACGAGATTCAGAGAAAGGTGGAGGAGGTAGCGGAGATTCTGGATATTACTTCCATCCTGAACCGGAGACCCAGAGAACTGTCCGGCGGCCAGCGCCAGCGGGTGGCTCTCGGCAGAGCCATGGTGAGAAATCCGGCGGTATTCCTTTTAGATGAGCCCCTGTCCAATCTGGATACCAAAATGCGCGCAGAGCTTCGCGACGTGATCGCGGAGGTTCACCGGAGGACGGGGACGACATTTGTCTATGTGACGCATGACCAGTCCGAAGCCATGCAGCTCGGAGAACGGATCGCCGTCATGGAAAACGGTGTGATCCGGCAGGTGGGAAATCCGCAGGAAGTGTATAATCACCCGAACTGTGTCTATGTGGCTTCGTTTGTCGGCTCCCCGAGGA
Organism: Candidatus Avilachnospira sp.; assembly: GCA_045642005.1. Classification (GTDB taxonomy): domain Bacteria; phylum Bacillota; class Clostridia; order Lachnospirales; family Lachnospiraceae; genus Avilachnospira. Next base: position 5,690 of record JAZUHZ010000054.1, on the reverse strand, counting down.
TGAACTTTTTCGCTGCGCGCTTTGTCATAAAAGACGGGAAAACCTTTGTCCGTGTCATGGGGCATGAACTCCTTCTGCCGAAAGAAAGCGTTCCGGCAGAAGATGCCCGGATCACCAATGAAGGAAAGGTGATAGCCGGGATCCGTCCGGAGGATCTGAAGCTTACGGCGGGGGATCCGGAGACGGATGTGACGTTCCGTGCTACGGTGGAAAAGCTCGTTCCCATGGGAGCGGGGCTTCATGTGGAGCTTTCTTCGGGGGGGACGTCGTTCCTTTCGGTATTTATGAATCATACGGAACTTTCCGTGGGAGAAGAGCTGGAGCTTCATATCGACAGCCGGCTGATCCATTTGTTTGATCCGGAAACGGAAGAAAGAATCTGAGATCCTATGAGCGAAAATGAAAATACAAGCGGGTATCAGGCATCCTCCGGCGCAGGGACCTCCGTTTTCGGAACCCTGCGCAGAGAACTTGTGAGCCTTCTGACCCTGAATCTGATGTTTATCCTGAGCTGCCTGCCGATTATCACGATTCCGGCGGCAATTACTTCCATGAGCCGGATCACCGGCATGATGGTGCAGGACCAGAACTATTATCTCTGGGGGGATTATATCAAAACCTTTAAACGCGAGTTTTTCCGTTCTTTGGCCGGCGGCGCGGTTTTTGCGGTGGCGCTTGCCCTCTTTATGCTGGCAGGGCTTGTCTATTTTTCCATTTTCGGCCGCAGCATGCTGTTTGTTGTCATCGCAGGCTTTACCGCCTGCCTCATTATCTTAGTGCTGATGGCGTCCGTTTATTTCTGGACCATGACAGCCTTTGTGAATCTTCCGGTAAAGAGTCTTCTGAAAAATTCACTGATCATGGTGTTCGGATGCTGGAAAAGAACACTTCCGGCCCTTCTGGTGGTATTTGCTCAGACTTTTTTTGGTATAGGACTGGCTCCGGTGGGAATTGGAAAAATTACGGCTCTGACGGACATCTGGGTTTTCGGTGTTTTTCTGATCATGTTTTCTCTCAATAATCTGCTGATCAACTTTGCCATCTGGCCGGCCATCTACGAGAAGGTCATCCGGAGAGAGGAAGGCAAGGGAAAACCGTCTGCTACGGCTCTTCACAGCAGGGAGGCTCTCAGCTGGGAGGAAACCCCGGAGGAATTACAGAGTGCGGGAACTGAATCCCTAAAGTGGGATTAAAAAAGTATTATTCCGTGAAGTCTCTGTCAGGCGAGGATTCAAACGCGGTTTTTCCTTCCTTACAGTTTTTTTTCATAAGGAAATCCCGTGTTTGCCGCAGCAGACAGAGACTTCACGGAAAAGGATTCTGAATAGTCACAAAAGAGGTGTTTATGAATCATTTTAAGTGTACGGCCGCCGGAGATGCCATGGTGTTTCGCCGGTTCGCGGAGTATGAAGGATTTACCAAGCTGCGTGATTTCATCGGGCAGGGAGATTTCCGGTATCTGAATCTGGAAACGACGGTTCATGATTTTGAGACCTACGGAGCAGCGCTTTCGGGAGGGTCGTGGTTCTGTGCAGAACCCGAAGTGCTTGATGATATGCACAAATACGGGTTTAATATCCTGACCACCGCCAACAACCATTCGCATGATTATGGAATAGAGGGTCTCTTAAAAACCCTGGAATATGTGAAAAAGGCCGGTTTCCCCTGCGCGGGAACCGGGCGTACGCTGGCAGAGGCATCAGGACCTGTGTATCTGGATACACAGGAAGGCCGCTTTGCGCTGATCGCCGGATGCTCCAGCTTTACACCGGACATGATGGCCGGAGAGCAGACAAGGCTCATGGTCGGACGTCCCGGCCTCAACGGGATCACCTGCAAAACCACCTATCAGGTGACGGAAGAGGAATTTGCCGAGCTTTCGAAAATTGCCGATGAGATCTCCATCAACGGAGCCGACAATATCAGCCGGAAAGAAGGGTATCTGCCGCAGCTTCCCCCGGGAAAACTTGCATTCGGAAAACTGGATTTTGAAAAAGCGGAAAAATCCGGCCATACGACCCACGTAAAGCCCGCCGATATGGAACGGACCGTGAAGGCTATCGAAGAGGCCCGGGTCTTTGCCGATTATGTGGTGATCAGTATTCATTCCCACCAGCTTCGGGATGTAAAGAAAGAGGAGCCGTCTCAGTTCCTTGAGGAGTTTTCGAGGAAGTGCATCGATGCCGGCGCCGACGCCGTCATCGGAACCGGCCCGCATCTGATCCGGCCGATTGAGATCTATAAAGGAAAGCCGATTTTCTATTCTCTCGGAGATTTCTTCCTGGAGAATGAAACCATGAAAAAGGTTCCCGCCGGCATGTTTGAAAAACAGGGACTGACCGGCAACGAAAATATGAAAGACATGTATGAGGACCGCTCGGATCACGGAAAGCGCGGCCTCTACTATACGCAGGTAATGTTCGAGGCTTTCGTACCGTACTGGGAGTCAGAGAACGGAAAGCTCACAAAGATCGATCTTCTTCCCGTGGAGCTCGGATACGGGCTGCCGAAATCCCAGGGCGGGGTGCCGCGTCCGAAGTTTGATGCGGGCATCCTCGAGCGCCTTCAGGAAATGAGCAAACCCTACGGCACCGAGATCGAGATCGACGAAAACGGCATCGGGCATGTAAAATTATGATCACATGCGCTGCGTGATTCATGCGCTGCGTGAAAAGAGCCACATGCGCTGCGTGAAACATTTGCGTTCGTGAAACATGACTCCGTCATGTTTCACAAACACAAACGTTTCACACAGCGCATGCCCCCCCAAGGAGAATGAATATGAATTTAACAAATGAAATGGAACAGTACGTCCTTTCCACTAAAGAGGATGTAAAACAGCTTCTGCGGGAGATGACCGTGATCCCGGCTCCCTCCCATCATGAGGAAAAACGGGTGGAATATGTGAAAGCCTGGATGGAACGCGAGGGCTGGGAAGGCGTCTATGTGGACGATGCCTTAAATGTCATCTATCCGGTGAACGTGACGGAGGATAACGACCTCTATGTGTTTATGGCACATACGGATGTTGTCTTCCCGGATACCGCTCCGCTTCCTTTCTCGGAAGATGAGAAATATTTCTACGGTCCCGGAGTCGGCGACGACACCGGACGTCTTGCCGTGCTCCTTTATGCCGCAAAATATTTCAAAGACAACGGCATTTCTCCGAAGTCGGGCATTCTGATCGTGGCCAATTCCTGTGAGGAAGGCTTAGGAAACTTAAAAGGTTCCCGGAAGATCATCGATACCTTCGGAAAGAGAGTCAAAGGACTCATCACCATAGACGGCGGACTGACCAATGTTGTGACAAAGGCCGTGGGCTCTCACCGGTACCGCGTAACCGTGCGCACCGAGGGAGGCCATTCCTACGGCGCTTTCGGAAACCGGAATGCCATTGCGTATCTTGCGTCCATGATCAGTACTCTCTATGACGTGAAAGTGCCTTCCAAAGAAGGAACAAAGACCACCTACAACGTCGGGAGCATCGAAGGCGGCACCTCCGTCAATACGATTGCTCAGGAGGCGAGCATGCTCTATGAGTACCGCTCTGATGATATTGAGTGCCTGGCGCTGATGGAGAAGATGTTTAAGAGCGTCATCGAAGCCTACAGCAATATGGGCATCGAAGTGGAAGTAGAGCTCCTCGGCGAGCGTCCCTGCGGTCAGGAGATGGGAGAGGAATACGAGGCATTTATTGCTCCCGTCATGGAGGCCGGCCGCGACATTCTCGGTGTGGAGTTCGGCAGAAAATCCGGCTCCACGGACTGCAACTATCCTCTTTCTAAAGGAATCCCCGCGATCTGCATCGGCGGGTGCAATTCCTTCGGCGCACATACCAGAGAAGAATACCTGGAGATTGAATCCCTGGTACCCGGACTCCGGTTTGTGCTCGCGGTGATGGCTGCATTCTATAAACTTTAATGTAACCCTTTCGGCATGTTCTGTACAAAGACTTAGGAGGAAGTATGAAAAAATTCGTAAAAGAGCCATTTGGCGTCACAAAGGACGGGCTTACAGTAACAAGATACACCCTCGAGAATGAGAACGGCATGCGGATGAGTGTCCTCGACTATGGCTGCCGGATCCAGAAACTGGAACTTATGGGGAAAGACGGCGTTATGAGAAACGTTGTCATGGGCTACGGAGAGATCACTCCCTATGAGGGCGGCGGCTGTCAGGGCGCTCTGATCGGAAGATTTGCGAACCGCATCAAAAATGCAGCATTCAATCTCGACGGGACCGAAGTCCGTCTTACTGTCAATGACCATATGAACTATATCCACGGTTCGTACGAACACACCCTGTTTGCCTGCGAACCTTCCGATGAGGCTCTCACCTTTACCCTCACGGATCAGGCGGGCACCTTCGGGTTCCCCGGAACGCTTTCCGTAAAGGCCGTATATACCCTCACGGAAGAAAATGCGGTGGAGCTTTCCTATGAAGCCGTAACGGATCAGCCGACGGTGGTGAACATCACAAACCACAGCTACTTTAATCTGGACGGTCTTCCCGAGGATCACCGGGAGATTTCCGCGGAAGATGCCAATATCTTCCGCCATAAAATGACCGTTAATGCCGATGAGTATCTGGAGGCCGACGAGATCAACATGGTGACCGGTGCCGTGATCCCGGTTTCCGGAAACCGCTTTGATTTCCGGAAGGAAAAAGAGATCGGAGCGGAACTCTACGATCATAACTTCTGCATCAGCGGATATGACGGAACGCTCAGAAAGTGTGCCGAGGTAAAGGCGGTATCCTCCGGGATCCGGATGGAGGTTTTCACCACTCAGCCCGGCGTTCAGGTGTATTCCGGCGCGAAAAAAGCAGTGGCGCTGGAGACACAGCATTTCCCGGACGGACCGAATCATCCCGAGTGGCCGGATACGACCCTTCGTCCCGGAGGGGTATACACCGAAAAAACAGGATATCGTTTCAGCCTGTATTGAAATAACGGGCAGAAAAGGTGTATAATCAAAAAGTTGGAAACCACGGCGAAAGCCGATAATTTAAGCAGATAAAAAAGGGGAATAAGAATGAGTCAGTTAAAATTCGGCTGGTCGGAGATCAGCATCACACCTGACAAGAAGGTATCGCTTTACGGACAGTTTGCAGAGCGTATTGCCGAGTATGTGGAGAAGCCTCTTACCGCAACGGCTATGGCAGTTGAGTGCGGCGATGACCAGCTGATCATGTGCTCCTGTGATCTGGAGAGTGTTCACGATGATCTCATTGCAGACATCCGGAAAAACCTCGCCGGCAATGAATACGGCATCGATCCCTCAAAGATCATCTTCAATGCCATCCATACCCACTGCGGTCCCAACCATCAGTCACCGGCTGACAAGGGAAAGGCCAAGGGTTTTGTTACCTTAAGAAGAGTTCTTGAGTCTTATCTCGCTCCCGGACAGGTATATGTGGAAAGCGCTGATCTTTCCGATCCGGAAGTCGCAACCGCTGAGGAAGTCTATGTCATGCTGATCGAGCGTCTTTCCAAAGTCTGCATCGATGCCTGGAATGCCCGGAAGCCCGGCGGATTCTCCAATGCCTTCGGCCGTGCGGCTGTCGGAATGTGCCGCCGTGTCGACTATTCCGACGGAACCGCCCAGATGTGGGGCGATGCCAATACCGCTGTATTTACAGAGCTTGAGGGCGGAAACGACTCCGGTATCGAGCTGATGTATATCTATGAC
>JAZUHZ010000053.1:0-4262 GCA_045642005.1 Candidatus Avilachnospira sp. | reverse complement strand
GCTCCTTGTGAGGAGGGTGGCGAGAGCATCCTCGAGTGTCACCTGGTTTTCAAGGAATTTATTCAGATAGGAAGTAATGGGCATTTCCACTCCGTACCGGAGAGAAAGATCCCTGGCTGCCCGGCAGGTAGTGACCCCCTCAACGACTTCTCCGACCCGAAGGAGCGCCTCCTCCAGTGGCATGCCTTTTCCGAGCATGATCCCGCACCTCCGGTTCCGGGAATGCATGCTCGTACAGGTGACGATCAGATCGCCTACCCCGGAAAGGCCGAGGAAGGTGATCGGGTCTGCTCCCATTGCTACCCCGAGCCGGGAAATCTCCGCCAGTCCTCTCGTCATGATTGCCGCCCTGGTGTTATCTCCAAGCCCGAGCCCGTCTGAGATTCCGGTGCAGAGCGCGATCACATTTTTTAAAGCCCCTCCGATTTCTGTTCCGATAAGGTCCGTATTGGTATAGACGCGGAAACGGTCAGAGAAAAAAATCTCCTGAGCCTCCCGGAGTGCTTCCTCATCCTTAGATGCCACGGTCACATTGGCCGGAAGACTCTCAAGGATTTCTTCCGCATGGGACGGTCCGGAAAGAGCTATGTAGCGAAGATCCGGGCAGATCTCTCCGGCCACTTCAGAAAGCCTCTTAAGGCTCCCAAGTTCGATCCCCTTGGCAAGATTCACGCAGAGCTTCCCCTGGAGATACGGTGCCGAAAGCCCGAGTACCTCCCGGAAACTCTGGGCCGGTACGGCATAGATCACCGTATCCGCTCCCCGGATCTTTTCCAAAGGGTCGTCTCCGCGGCGCCACACGCTGACCTCATATCCTTTCTTTTCCAGATGAAACCGCATGGCGCGTCCAAAACTTCCGGCGCCCATGATGCATATTGTATGTTGAGACATTTCATTCCTTCTTTCGTAACCCATTGGGGCTATTGTAGTAGAAAATAAAAAAAATTACAACTTTGTGCTTGACAAAATGCTCATTTTATGGTTTATTAGTATCAAGTCCTAATAAGAAAGGAGATGTGATGGAAAAAGACGTTCAGACAAGAAACACCTGGCAGCGTCAGGTCGTCAAAGATGCCGTGATGGCCCGCCGCGACCACCCGAGCGCGGATGACATCTATCTGGATGTCCGCGCAGAAAACAGCTCCATCTCCCGCGGGACGGTATACCGCAACCTTGCGATCCTCTGTGATACCGGTGAGGTCGGACATGTCCGGGTACCGGGAGCCGACCGCTACGATCTCACGGTGGAAAAGCACTGTCACATCATCTGCCTGAAATGCAAAAAAGTGATTGATGCCCCCTTTGCCTACGATGAAGCAGGGGACAAAATGTGCGAGGAAATGACCGGATACCGGATTTCGAGGCATCGTACCATCTTTGAAGGGATCTGCCCGGAATGCTTAAGACAGGAAGAAAACACACAGGCTGAAGCCGAACAGTAATTATCAGAAAAGGAGAAAAAACATGGCAAACAAGTACGCAGGAACACAGACCGAAAAGAATCTTCTGGCAGCTTTCGCCGGCGAGTCACAGGCAAGAAACAAATACACCTACTTTGCAAGTAAGGCAAAGAAGGAAGGCTTTGAACATATCGCAGCGATCTTTGAGGCTACCGCCAATAACGAGAAAGAGCACGCAAAACTCTGGTTCAAAGAGCTCGAGGGAATCGGCACGACCGCTGAGAACCTTGCCGCCGCAGCTGATGGCGAGAACTACGAGTGGACCGATATGTACGAAGGTTTCGCAAAGACCGCGGAAGAAGAAGGATTCAAAGCCCTTGCCATCCGTTTCCGTCTCGTTGCCGCGATTGAGAAGCGCCATGAGGAAAGATACCGCGCTCTTCTGCACAACGTAGAGGCACAGGAAGTATTCGCTAAGAGTGAAGTCAAGGTATGGGAGTGCCGCAACTGCGGTCACATCGTTGTCGGAGAAAAGGCCCCCCTGGTATGCCCCACCTGCGCACATCCGCAGGCATATTTCGAGGTTCATTGCGATAACTTCTGAAAACCATAACACATCATCAGTACGCACAGCATAAGGCTTGCAAATATTTATCAATTTATAAAGGAGAGAAAAATTATGGCAAAATGGAGATGTCCCGTATGCGGTTATATTCATGAAGGAGATGCAGCACCTGCAGAATGCCCCCAGTGCCATGTTCCGGGAGAAAAGTTCGTCGAAGTTACCGAGGATGCTCTTACCTGGGCAGCCGAGCACGTGATCGGTGTCGGCAAAGACGTTGACGAGGAAGTGAAAGCAGGCCTTAAGGCCAACTTCGAGGGAGAATGCACAGAGGTTGGTATGTATCTTGCCATGGCAAGAGCAGCTCACAGAGAAGGATATCCGGAAATCGGTCTCTACTGGGAGAAGGCAGCCTGGGAAGAGGCAGAGCACGCAGCGAAGTTCTGCGAGATGCTCGGTGAACTCGTAAGCCCCTCTACTGAGGAAAACTTAAAGGTACGTGTTGCCGCAGAGAACGGCGCTACCGAAGGAAAGACCATGCTCGCTAAGCGCGCGAAAGAACTCGGATACGATGCGATCCATGACACCGTGCATGAGATGGCCCGCGACGAGGCAAGACACGGCAAGGCATTTGCAGGCCTTCTGAAGCGCTATTTTCAGTAAACGGCTGCGCCAAATGTGATGCGGAGGAGTCCGCAAAGGCTTCGGTTTCTCCTGCTGCCATCCCCCCTGTGGCAAAGGGAGAGATCGATAAGACCGCGTTATTTAAGATCGGTTACGGCCTCTATGTTGTCACCTGCCATGACGGGAAAAAGGACAACGGCTGTATCGTCAATTCGGTCCTGCAGGCTGCGGACAATCCTCTCCGCGTAGTCGTATGCATCAATAAGGCGAACTATTCCTATGAAGTGGTTCATGCCACTGGAATTCTTAACGTAAACTGCCTGTCCGTAGAGGCACCTTTTAAGGTGTTCCAGCACTTCGGCTTCCAGTCCGGAAGAAACGTCGATAAATTTGCAGAGTGCGGGGGAACGGCCCCGAGAAGCGCAAACGGCCTTATTACCCTTCCGAAGTACAGTAACGCCTGTCTGTCACTCCATGTATTGAGCGAGACAGACCTCGGCTCCCACGGCATGTTTGTCTGCGAGGTAACGGAGTCCAAAAAGCTCTCCGATCTGGAGACCATGACCTACAGTTACTATCAAAGCAACGTGAAACCAAAGCCGCAGCCAAAGCCCGCGGAAAAGACCACCTGGGTCTGCAGTGTCTGCGGATATGTCTATGAGGGAGACGAACTTCCCGAAGACTTCATCTGCCCCTTATGCAACCATCCGGCATCGGACTTTGTAAAACAGTAAGAAAAAAGCTCAGCAGATTCTTCCGCTGAGCTTTTTTCTTATACGGTTTTTATGAGATGCGATAACGTCGAAGGCACCAGAGCTTTCGAACCGTGCAGCCTCGCGAGCGCAAGGCACTTCACTGCCTTCAAGGGATTGATCGGAACAAATACCATCGGGCTTACATGCATGAGGTGGAACATGGCTGCCGCGCTCTCGGCGAGACTGTTGCACTTGTGACTGTAGTACACATTCTTTTTCCCGAGTCTCTTTTCAAGACGCTCTCCCACTTCTTGGATGGCGCAGTCCCCGACAATGAGGACTTTTCCCTCGATGGCATCGATCTCCGCCGTATCGTGGCCGAGTCCCATGACCATGGTCCAGCCGCCCTTGCCGCCATGATCCTTGTACAGGATCTGAAGGAGCGTGAGCGGATTGTTCTGACAGCCCTGCTTGCAGCAGCGGGTCTTTCCCTTGATCACCTTCACATCCGGCGGATAGGCATCATATAGGTCTGTCGGATATTTTTCGGTATACATGGAGATATCGCCGTCGATCTCGATATCGTCAAACGATTCTACGCCTTCAGAGAGTCCTTTTTCCACTGCGATCTTAAGATGCGGCACATCCTCCAGGGTGAGGCCATAGATGCGTGCCCCTACCATATCGGTGGCTACCACATTCTTTCCGGCAACAAGCACCTTGAGAGGAAGCACGGCGGTATCGGCCAGCGCCGTCACCGGATAATGACCGTAAATGGTACCTTCCACTCCTTCCAGGATTGTGAAGTCAGGGCGCACATAGGAAAGCACATCCACAAGCTTATAGGCAAGGTTATAGTTATGGTCAAACCCTCTTGCTGTCTGGCAGGGGAAAGCCCACTGATTCTTGACCCCGAGGGTAACACCGGCCATGGAATGGGTTTTCAGCTTCGGCATGCTGATATAGAGGTTTTTCTCTTTG
>JAZUHZ010000052.1:0-10918 GCA_045642005.1 Candidatus Avilachnospira sp. | reverse complement strand
GGATGCCATGACCTGCACGCCCTCTTTCCTGACCAATATGTTAGGGTTTGCGCCCTTTGAGGCGTGTCTTCGCCGGATGAAGCTGATCATGGTGGGCGCCGAGGCCTTCCCGCCGGAACTTTACGAATCCTTAAAGAGAATCGGTCCGGACCTCCGCATTTATAACGGGTACGGACCGACCGAGTGCACGGTTTCCTCGTGCAGTCAATATATCACCGATTCCGGGAACATCACCATCGGCGGACCGGCACCGAACTACCAGTATCTGATCATGGACAAAGAAGGCCGGGTGCTTCCGCCGTATGCGCTCGGGGAGCTTGTGATCCTCGGAGACAGTGTCGGAAGAGGGTATGTGAATCTCCCGGAGAAAACGGCGGCAGCGTTCTTTACCTTCGACGGAAAGAGAGCATACCACAGTGGAGACCTCGCGCGGTTCAACAAAGACGGGGAGATTGAATTCGGCGGACGCCTCGACAACCAGGTGAAGCTGCGCGGATTCCGGGTGGAGCTCGACGAGATCGAAAAGACGATCCTCACCTACCCCGGTGTGAAACAGGCAAAGGTCATCGTCCGCAATAACGGCACCGAAGATTACCTCGCCGGTTTCTTCACCGCGATGGAGCCGGTGGAGCTTTCTGACCTTACCGCACATCTGAAATCCAAACTTGCCCATTACATGGTGCCGGATCTTCTCATGGAACTTCCGGAGATGCCCCTGACCCCGAGCGGCAAGATCGATAAAAAAGCCCTTCCGGAAGGAAAGAAGGAACGGAAGAAAAAGGGCAGAAAAGCTCCGAAGAAATCCTTAGAGCAGGAGCTCTGCGAACTTTTTGCCTCCGTGCTTTCCGTGGAGGAATACTACGCGGACGACGGTTTCTTTGAGATGGGCGGTACTTCGCTTTCCGCTTCCAAGGTGGTCATGCAGCTCATGGCGGAAGGCATCGAAGTGCAGTATCAGGATATCTTCGATCATCCGACGCCGGAGGAACTCGCGGAGTTTATCGAAGGGAAAAATAAAAAAGAAACCGCTGCAAAAGAGGGTACGGACGATTCGCCCGTGAAATCCGTCTATCCGGAGCAGCTCAAATATAATTCTCTGGAATACGCAGACGAGCTTAGGAGGGAGCCCCTCGGGGATGTGGTCCTTACCGGTGCGGTGGGATTCCTCGGGATCCATATTCTTAAGGAACTTCTGGAGACGGAGGAAGGGCACATCTACTGCCTCGTGCGCCGGGGAAGCTTCCAGACACCGGAGCGAAGGCTCCGCGGCATGCTGATCTACTATTTCGACGATCCGCTTGACGAGCTCGTGGAGAAGCGGGTGACCGTACTCGAGGCCGATGTGACCGATAACGTCACGGAAGTCCTCCGGGATATTCCTTTTGACACGATCATCAACTGCGCCGCCTGCGTCAAGCATTACGCGGCCGATGATATCCTTGAGCGCATCAATGTCGGCGGCGTGGAGAACCTCATTCAGGCAGCTATGGAAAAAAATGCCCGCATGATCCAGATCTCCACCGTTTCCATTCCGGGTGTTCATACGGAAGAGACCTTTAAGATGCGTGTGAAGATGTATGAGGACCGCCTGTTCGTCATTGATGACATGGGCAATAAATACAGTATTTCCAAGTATCACGCAGAGCTTAAGATGCTTGAAGCAATCAAGAACGGCCTCCGCGGAAAGATCATCCGTGTCGGCAACCTCATGGGACGCCATAAGGACGGCGAGTTCCAGATCAATTTCAACACGAATGCGTTCCTGAATGCCCTCCGGGGATTTGCCGCCATCGGAAAATCGCCGGTAAGCCACGGCACGGACGTCATGAGCTTCTCGCCGATCGATATGACCGCGAAGGCAGTAGTGCTTCTTTCCGGAACGAACGACATGTTTACGGCATTCAGTGCCGACAGCCGGTTCCTGTTTGACGAGTGGCAGCTGATTGAAGCGGCGAACCACATCGGGATCAAAATCACGCCGGTGCCGGACAAGGAGTACTATGATGATTATCACCGCATGCTGGCGGATCCGAAGGTCAATGAAAAGCTCAGAGGGCTCATGACCAATGACCGTCCGGATCTCCACGGCGTGGAATCCGACAATACCTTTACCACGAATATTCTGTACCGTCTGGGATTCTCCTGGCCGCTTCCGGATCTTTCCTATCTGGAGCGCGCACTGGAAAGCCTCATGACGCTTGACTACTTTGAGGAAGAAGACTGAAAGGAGAAATTTGATGACAATTACACAGCAGAAGGAAAACGGAAAACTTACGATCATCCTGGAAGGATGGCTTGATCATCAGAGCTCTCCGGAGCTCGGTGCGGTCATTGAGGCCATTGAATCGGCCGAAGAGATCATCTTTGATTTTGAAAAAGTGGAGTACATCTCCTCCGCCGGGATCAGGCAGCTCGTGGCCACCCACAGAAAGGCAAAAGAACTCGACGCTTCCTTCTCGATCATTCACGTCAATCAGGAAGTGATGAGCATTCTGGCCATCACCGGTATGGACAAAAAGCTTCAGGTATCCGGAGACTGAGGAAAGGGAAAGTTTTTTATGAGTATTATCGGAACTTCCGTTGCGCGGCTCGATGCGCCGGAGAAGGCGAGAGGACAGGCAAAATATACAGGAGATTATCAGGAGCCCGGGATGCTTTATGTAGCCCTTTCAAGAGCGGAGACCGCGCATGCCCAAGTCCGCGGGATCGAGATCCCGGACATTCCGGAGGGAATCTTTGTCTATACGGCAAAGGATCTGCCGAATAACCTGATCCCTTCGGTGAAAAGTGATCAGCCGGTCCTCTGTGAGGAAAAGGTGCGGTATGCGGGAGAGCCTTTTGCCGTTGTGGCAGCAGCCACCCGGCGTGAGGCGGAAGAATTTGCCGCAAAGATCCGTCTTTTCACGGATCCGCTTCCTTCGGTGGACGATCCGGAGGAGGGTCTTTCGGAGGAGGCACCGAAGATTTTCGAGAAGGGAAATCTCTGCTACGAGCTCCATTCCCGAAAGGGAGAAACCGAAAAGGCCTTTTCGCAGTGTGATGCCGTATTTGAGGATACGTTCCGGATGCCGGTGCAGTGTCCCGGATTTATCGAAAACGAGTCGGCTTTTACAAAGATTGATGAAAAGGGTCGTCTCGCGCTTGTTTCTGCCACTCAGAATGCCTATGACGACCGGAAAGTGCTGGCAACGGTGCTCGGCCTTCCGGAGGAGATGGTGACCTCGAAGGCTGCCACGGTCGGCGGTGCCTTCGGCGGAAAGGACGGCAACACCGCCCAGATTTATGCCGCGATCGTGACACATTTTACGGGGCAGCCGGCGCAGTATGTCTTTTCCAAAGAAGAAAGCATCCGGTACGGCTTAAAGCGTCATGCCGCCGTCGTAAAGGTTCGGATGGGATTTGACCGGGAGGGATTTGCCAAAGCGTTCCGGGGACATATCGTGATGGATACCGGTGCGTATGCCGGACTTGGGACAGCGGTTCTGGAGCTTGCCACGGAGCATCTGCCGGGACCGTATTATATCCCGGACATCGATCTGGACGGATACCTTGTTTATACCAATCATACGCCGGCTTCCGCCATGCGCGGATTCGGCCGTCCGCAGGCCGTCCTCGCGGTGGAGACCCTTATGGACCGCGCGGCCGATGCTCTCGGCATCGATAAAATGGAGATCCGGAAGAAAAACGCCCTTTTAGAAGGCGAGACCGGGCCGATGGGCCCCCGGATGGAGTTTTCCTTCGGATTTGATAAAGTGCTCTCGGAACTCGAAAAAACGGATCTTTATCAGGAGATGGTCGATCATCCGGAGCCGGGATGCGGCTACGGAATCGGCGCCGCCATGAAAAGTAACGGCATGGGAAAAGGCTGCCCGGATTTCGGAACCTGCGAGATGGAGCGGCTTCCTGACGGACGCTACGCCTGCCATGTGGCAGTGGTGGAGATCGGTCAGGGCGCGAAGACCGCCCTTGCGATGATTGCGGCCGAAGCCCTCGGCGTGACCACAGACCGGATCGATATGAGAATGGCCGATACCGAGGACTGTGAGGATTCCGGATCCACCGCGGCAAGCCGTGATACCTATATCTACGGAAAAGCCATTATCAAAGCCTGTGAAGAGCTGAAATCCGGAAAAGACCGGGTGAAGGTCACGGAAGTGATGACGGCGGCCAAAGAGAACGGGATCCATGCCATGTTCACAAGCCTTGCCGAAGTGGCAAAGATCAGAATCGATCCCGTGACAGGCGCCGTACAGGTTCTCGAGGTGATGAACGTATCCGATACGGGAACCGTGATCAATAAGACCATGATGGAAGGACAGGTGTTCGGCGGAATCGTCATGTCCTTAGGCTATGTTCTTTCTGAGGAGATCCGCTGCCGAAACGGTAAGACCATGGAAGACAGCCTGGCCAATTATATCCTGCCTACGGCCATGGATGCCCCGAAGCTAAAGTCCACGAATGTGCCCGTTTATGAGAAAACAGGCCCTTACGGTGCCAAGGGCATCGGAGAGGCTTCCACGATCGCGATTATCCCGGCCGTGGCCGCTGCGATCCGGGATCTCTGTCCGGGCATTCCGCTTAACAAACTGCCCGTAGACCGGGAGGAGATCCTTAAGTACTACAAAGGAAAGGAGCAGGCATGAGTTTCAGATTATTTGTTCCGCTCTCCGTTTCGGAAGCCATCCGCCTTCAGAAGGAAACCGGAGGGCAGTATCTGGCCGGGGGTACCGTGACTCTCGTGAATGACCATCACGGGAAAAAGATCGGAGAAGCCCAGATCGCTCTTGAGAGAATCCCGGAACTTAAGGAGATCACCTTCGGGGACGGGTTTCTTGTCATCGGCTCCATGGTGACTATGGACAGCCTCGAGCAGAGCCCGCTCGTAAAGAGGTACGCCTTTGCTCTCTGGCAGGCGGCTTCGGAGGTCGGCGGGCCGCAGATCCGGAACCGGGCGACCCTCGGCGGGAACCTGGCCGCTGCCTCACCGTCTTCGGACTGCGCCCCGCCGCTTCTGGCACTCGATGCTGCACTTCTCGTTTCGGGAGCAGAAGGGGAGCGGGAGATCCCGCTCCGGGAGTTTTTCAAGGGCTACCTTCGCCATGCGCTCCGGGAGGACGAGCTGATTCTTTCTGTCAGAATTCCGGTGAAAGAGGATGCCGTTTCCCGTTTCCGGAAGGTGGGAAAACGGAATGCGCTTTCCGTTTCCGCCGTGAATATGGCACTCGTGCGAACCGGAAAAGAGATTGCTGTCAGTGTGGGCGCCTGCGCTCCGGTCCCGGTGTACTGTGCGGAAACGAGCGAACTTCTCTCCCGTACGGGGGACCTTTCGGACGCCCGGGAAAAGATCCTTACGGAGATCTGCCCCATTGATGACCGCTGGGCCACCGCCTCGTACCGGCGCACGGTATGCGGCAATCTTCTCAGGGCACTTTTTGAGGAAACGGAGGAAAAACCGTGAAGAGACAGTTACATGTAAAGGTGAACGGCACAGAGATCACGCGGGAAGTGGAAGAAGACCGGATGCTCCTTGGCTTTTTAAGGGAGGACCTTCATCTCACGGGCACCAAGGAAGGCTGCGGGGAAGGAGACTGCGGCGCCTGTACGGTCCTTCTTGACGGGAAGAGCGTCAACAGCTGCCTGTACCCTGCACTCCTTGCGGAGGGAAAAGAAGTTACGACCATCGAGGGAATCGAAAAAGACGGCGAGCTGAGCGAGATCCAGAAGGCTTTCATCGAGCACGGCGCCATTCAGTGCGGCTTCTGCAGTCCCGGCATGATCTGTTCCGCGGAAGCGCTCCTTCGGAAGAATCCGCATCCTTCGGAAGCGGAGATCCGCCGGGGCATTTCCGGAAATCTCTGCCGCTGTACGGGATATCAGCAGATTGTGGAGGCCATCCTCTCGGTGGCGGAACAGAGAAATCCTGTACAAAATGACTAAAAAATTATAAAGAATTTGGGCAGTTTGTTCAAAGCGCTGAAAATGAACGGAAGGGGAAGATTGGGCTTCCCTTTTTCCGTTTCCGGTGTTAGGATAGTGTCAGTTATTTTTTTAAGGATGGTGCGGCCTTGGAAGAACTGCTTAGAATGGAGCATATCAGTAAGCGATTCGGCGCTTTCTATGCGAACAGGGATATTTCCCTGTCGGTGCGGCGCGGAGAGGTTCACACCCTGCTCGGTGAAAACGGAGCAGGAAAATCCACGCTCATGAATATCCTGATCGGCCTCTACCAGCCGACAGAAGGAAAGATATTCTGGAACGGAAAAGAAGAAAAAATCACATCCCCTGCGCATGCGGTTCATCTCGGGATCGGAATGGTACATCAGCACTTCATGCTGGTGGAGGCAATGACGGTCTTCGAGAACATCATTCTGGGAGACCGCAATGCGAAGGGGATTTTTATTGACCGGGACACCAGAAGGAAAGAGATTCTGGAACTTTCCGAAAAGTATCGTCTGGATGTCGAACTCGACAAATATATCACGGAGATCTCAGTGGGTGCTCAGCAGCGCGTGGAGATCCTGAAAGCTTTATATCACGGTGCGGATCTTCTGATCCTGGACGAGCCCACGGCGGCTCTTACGGATATCGAGGTGGATGGACTCTTTGCCATCATGATGAAACTGGTGGCGGACGGCAAGAGCATCATTTTTATTTCTCATAAGATGCGTGAGGTTCTCCATATTTCCGACCGGATCACGGTTCTCAGAGACGGCGAGGCCATCAGTACCGTGGACGTAAAGGGAGTTACCGAAGAGGACCTGGTTGCGATGATGATCGGTCACCGTCTTACCGAGAGCCGGTACGAAAAAGTGCAGAGCGAAAAGCCGGAAGCGCTCCGTCTTTCCGGAGTTTCCTATCATAAGAATTCAAAGCATAACGGCCTCAGGGACCTGTCCCTTACCGTACGGAGAGGGGAGATCGTCGGAGTAGCCGGTGTGGACGGCAACGGTCAGACACAGCTTGCCCAGATCGTGACAGGCGTGATCGCGCCCGAAGAGGGAAAAGTCTTCCGCGGGGAAACCGAGGTTTGCGTATTTGATCCTTCCGAATCAATCAAAGATCATATCGGCCATGTTCCGGAGGACCGCAATCAGCAGGGACTTGTCGGGGATATGAGTGTATCCGATAACCTTGTTTTAAAGGCCACAAAGGACAAACGGTTCAGCTTCCTTAAGGGAGCCGTCTTAAAGAAATATGCCATCCGGAAATATGCGGAAGACATGTCCAAAAACTATGATATCCGCTGTCAGAGTGTCGGGCAGCCGGTGAGAAGCCTTTCCGGCGGCAATCAGCAGAAAGTCATCCTGGCGAGAGAACTCGAGGCGATGCCGGAGGTACTTGTGGCAGCCCATCCGACAAGAGGCCTCGATATCGGCGCGGCCAGATTTATCCATGACCAGATGATCGAGGCCCGTGACTACGGCACCGGCATCCTATTGATCAGCGCGGACTTTGACGAGATCCTGGAGATGTCCGACCGGATCGTTGTCATGTTTGAAGGACAGATCATGGGAGAGTATTCGGGCAAGAATCCTCCGGTGGATGAGATCAGTCTTGCCATGACGGGAAAGAAGGAGGAGACGCTGTGAAATCAGGAAAAAGAACCGTAAGCAGTATCATTGTGCCGCTTCTTTCCATCATGCTGGCGCTTCTCATCGGCGTCATTATCATGCTTCTTTTAGGCGCGGATCCGGTCCTTGCCATGCAGATGCTTTTTAAGGGCGCTTTCGGCAACCGGAGCAGTATCGGCATGACGCTCACGAAGGCTACCCCTCTTATGTTCTGTGCACTCTGCGCCTCCTTTGCCTATAAGTGCGGCGTGTTCAATCTCGGCGGAGAGGGCCAGTTCATCATCGGTTCCATCGCCGGATATATGGTGGCTTATTTAAGCGGGCTTACCGGAACCGCGGGGATTTTCGCCTCGCTTCTCTGCGGAGCCCTGGCCGGCGGCTTCTGGGGCCTTATCCCCGGGGTCTTAAAGATCACCCGCGGGCAGAATGAAATGATCATTTCCATCATGCTCAATTACGTGGCGACACTTTTCATGGGCGTGATCTATACCAACTGGCTCCGGGACGAAAGCGTTCCGCAGACCCTGCCGATCCCGGATGCGCTGAAGCTTCCGAAGGTGGTTTCGGACATGCGGTTTACCTGGGCATTTGTGATCGCCGTAGTGATCGGTCTTCTGTGCTACTACTTCCTGTACTGGACCTCGGAAGGATTCCGTCTCCGCGCCGTGGGCTATAACATGACAGCCTCCCGGTTTAACGGATTCCATGTGAAACGGTACATTCTCCTGAGCTTTATCATTTCCGGAACAATTGCCGGCATCGGCGGCAGCGCCGAGATCCTCGGGACCCAGTTCCGTCTGATTAACGGATACGGCGCCGGATACGGATTTGACGGTGTGGCCATGGCGCTGATCGGCCAGCTGCATCCCATCGCGACAATGATCGTTGCCGTGTTCTTTGCGGCGCTTCGGGCCGGATCCACGGCAATGCAGGCCGCGACAGGCGTTCCCACCAGTGTGTCCGATATCATTCAGGCTCTCGTCATCGTCTTCTCTGTGGCCGGCATGGCCATGGTACGTCTGCCGGAGTTCGAGGCCTTCCTGCTCCGGTTCCGGATCAAAAAAGAAAAAGAGGAGGGAAAAGGAAAATGAGTTTCGTATCCAGCCTTCTTCTGGCCACCATCCGTATGGCCGTTCCGATTCTTTTTATCGCCCTCGCGGAGATCTACTCCGAGCGGGCCGGCATGGTGAATATCGGCCTTGAGGGAATTGCCGCCATCGGCTCTCTTGTCGGTTTCCTCGTATGCTATCTGACGGGAAGCACCTGGCTCGGGATCCTTTCCGGCGCTCTCGCGGGCATCGTCATCAATATGATCTATGCCTTTGCCACCGTCACGCTCTGCGCGGACCATACGGTTTACGGCATGGCCATGAACATTCTGGCGCCGGCCCTGGCTTCCTTCATCTACCGTGTCTACTTCGGAACCGGCAGCGACTTAAAACAGATCACCCTGATGTCAGGCATCGCCATTCCGGGCTTAAAGGACATCCCGTTCCTTGGGCCGCTCCTTTTCAACCAGACCCCGATGGTCTACCTCGCCTTCCTGCTGGCGGCCTTTACCTCGGTATTCTTTAACCGGACACGGGCAGGACTTTCCTACCGCTCCGTGGGAGAGCAACCGCAGGCCTCCGCCACGCTCGGCATCCCCGTAATCGGGATCAAGTATTTAAGCTGCGTGATCTGCGGCGCTTTAGCCGGGATCGGCGGCGCCTACCTGACCACCTGCTACTCCAACACCTATACCCAGGGCAATATTGCCGGAAGAGGTTTCATTGCGCTGGCTGCCGTGATCTTCGGCCGCTGGAGCGGAACGGGCGTCATGCTCGCCTGCCTTTTCTTCGGATTCTGCGATGCCCTGCAGATCCGTCTGCAGCTCGGATCCTTTAATGTTCCCTACCAGTTCTTCCAGATGATCCCGTACGTGGCAACGATCATTGTCCTTACCGTGATCGGCGCGAAGAAGAGCGGCCCGCAGGCGAACGGTAAGCCCTACCGGAAGGAACAGCGTTAATTTTGGTAAAACCCGGAAACGGTTTTTACGGCCGGAGAGGCCTTAGTAAAAACGGCGAAAGCCATGATTTATCTTTTTAGGAGGAATAGGAATTATGAGAAGATTGATCGCAATGTTACTTGCAGCATCCATGGTGTTTACTCTGGCAGCCTGTGCTGACAGCGCACCCGCAGAGACCGAAGCCGCTGCAGAGGCCGCTACAGAAGCAGCCGCACCCGCAGCCAAAGAGTATAAGGTAGCCATGATCTGCGACTCCAGCATTAACGACGGCGGCTGGGGCAGTGCCTGCTACAACGCTATGGTAAAGGCCGCTGAGGACAACGGCTGGAAATATGAAGTGACCGACTCCATCGCACAGAACGAATATTACGATTCCATCGCTGCTTACTGCGCCCTCGGCTATGACATGATCTACGCTCCCGGCAACCAGTACACCGATGCTGTTCTTCAGGCAGCTGAAGAGTATCCCGCTATCGCATTTGCCCTTCTGAACGGCGCGGATTCCACCCCTGAGAAGGCTGTCAACAAGAATGTTTCTTCTCTTCTTCCCAACGCACAGCAGATCGGCTGGATCGCCGGCGCTCTTGCAGGTCTTATGACAGAGTCCGGAACCATCGCTTTCATCGGCGGCATGGAGCTTGACACCACTTTAGGAAAATATGCCGGATACGGCGAAGCAGCTAAATATGTAGCTGAAAAAGAAGGCAAAGAGATCAATCTTCTTGAGTGCCCCTTCGCAGGTTCTTTCGATGACTCCGCAAAGGGAATGGAATTTGCAAAGTCCATGATCGAGCAGGGCGCTGACGTATTCTTCGGCGATGCTTCTGCAGTTGACTCCGGTGCCCGTCAGGCCATCGATGAGTATAATGCAGCCAACGGCGGCGTAAAGGTTTACGACATCGCTCAGCCCGCTGACATCCTCGGCCAGAACGAGTGCATCATCTGCTCACAGTGCACCGATAACGCTGCTATGATCAGCGCTTCCATGCAGGCTGTACAGGCCGGCACCTTCGGCGGCGAGACCCTTTACGGTTCTCTCCAGAACGGCGCTCTTTCAGCCGGTGCCATCTCTGATCTTGTACCTGCTGACATCCAGGCAAAGTACCTTGGATACATCCAGGATATGGTAGATGACAAGTTCATGAAGTAAGAATAACCAATAACGCGTGAAACTGAAAAAGCCAGTGGAAACATAATTCTTCTTGGCATCCGCGAAACAATTCAAGAACGTCTAGGCGATGATTGTATTGTAGATACAGCCTCTATATCTGACAGCGATGAATTCGCCATGGAAGAATATATGAGAGATATTTTTCTAGGCAAAGACGAACTCCCT
>JAZUHZ010000051.1:0-4507 GCA_045642005.1 Candidatus Avilachnospira sp. | reverse complement strand
GGCAGAAGGAGAATAATGGTCAATGCCTGTGATTGTTCCCTTGTCAGTTGTACCGGGCCAATCCTTCTCAACGGTCTGGCCGAGTCTGTATTTCGGAGTAGGGGTTGGTTTCTCTCCCTTTCCTCCGGAGATCTGTTCCAGCTCGTCATCCGAAAGAGCCCCGTTTTTCTTTGCCAGGAAGCTGAAATACATTTCAGCATCTGCTGCGGAAAGTTCGATTCCTTCCTCCTCTGCGAGCTTCAGAAGCTCTCCGGCAGATGACGCTGTTTTTGCTTTTGCGATCATCTCATTTGTAAAATTCATCTTTTTTCCTCTTTTGACTCAGCCCTCTCCGGGCACTGTTTTCTTCTATTCATTGATACGCAGCCCGGCCGGAAAAGGATACTGATTCTGCTCTTTTTTCACCGTGCATCTCCGCATACGCGTACTGCTTCCCGGCAGACGGAGCATCGTCTGGGAAAATTGCATGCACCTGTTATGCCCGTACTCCCTCGTGGTACCCGTTAAACATATTCGGGTATACGTCGTATTCGTACCCGGGGACAAACATGATAAAGAAAATAACGGTCACGGCGACCCAGATCAGTGCGATCCAGAAGGTACTGTGTTTCCCGAAAAAACCGTTGATCGTCGTTTTCAGCTTCTTCTGATACAATAGAACGATCACGTAGGTCAGTGTGAAGATCAGAAAGCATACCATCACCGTTTGCCACGTTCCCTCCACAAAACCATGACCGCTTATACTGAGCAGCGTACTCAGCGATTCGATCAGCACCCAGGAGACACAGTAAAACTGATTCAGATAACGCCCGATAAAAGTAAGGAATTCCGGTGCTTCCTTCTTTACAAGCAGACAGGTGAGCGAAACCATGGTTACATTTCCGATCAGGACAAAGAAGGCATCCTGTGGGGTCATCCAGTTGAACCCGGTTTTGGAATCCTGAAAGAGCCAGAAAACATTCTGATCCGGATTTGAGGCAAAAAGCAGATACCCGATGCAGAGCAGTGCGCCAAACGGAAGGACACGTTTTGCCCACGCTTTTTTATCGGACAGATGCCGGTAAAATGAACCGTAAAGCCTTCCGGCCGCAACAAAAATAAACCAGTAAAAAAGCGGAAAATAGCTGTCTGTTCTCGTTCCCCACAGATAACCGATCAGCTGGTCGGCCCCGTAATGCCCGGTGCTTACCTCTCTCAGGAAGAAACCTGCAACGCTCAGGAGGGCTGCCGTGAGCATGATTCTTTTCTCACCCAGCTTCAGGCGCTGCAACAGTCCTTCCGTAAGAAACGCCAGGCCTGCAAACTGCATGATATCATCGGATGCGACCAGACTGAAATTTATCAGAATATCCGGATCGCGGGTAACGAGAAACTCTGCAGCCGAAGGCAGGATATACCGCATCAGATTGAGAAGAGCGCCGAAGGTCAGAAGAAAAAAACCTCTCACAAGCATGGCCTCCGGTTTCTGATTCCTTGAGTAAACCGAAGACATTCCCATCAGGAACATAAACAGCGTTGCCCCGGTAAATTTGTTCCCGATCTCAAGTAGAAAAACGGCGCCTGCCCCGTTTTCATTGGGAGCGATATTTTCAAGAACATGAACACAGATCATTCCCGTGATCAGAATTGCCTTTAAAATATCGATTTCAACCTGACGGCCCGTATTCACTTCATTCTTTGAGTAAAAAAGATTTTTCCCCATACATCACTCTCCCGTGTGAAAATCATGCGGTAATATTATTCAGTTTATCATACCGGTCTTCCCTTTTCAATGCAAACCTACGATTTATACAGTACATTATCCTTTGTTTTCCTTATTCTCATTTTTTTCTGTACTTTTTCAATGAAGTTCTGTATACTTATCAAGAAAACATTTCTATCTGTTCATCAAAAAGGAGACGTGTTATGGAAGTAAAAGAGATTTTTTTCAGTGATATTCTGAATCTGAATGTACAGAGAAATCCGGACAGCATCGCCATTGCTGAATCCGGTCTGAAAATCACATATAAGGAACTGAAAGAAAAAACCGATGCCTTCGCGGCGTATATGGTTCAGACGGGCGTGAGGAAAGGAACGCATATCATGCTCTGGTCCGTAAACAGCATTTCCTGGGTCATCACCTTTCTGGCGGCCCACCGGATCGGCGCCGTGGCATGCCTTCTGAATTACGGGCTGAAACTTCCGGATGCCTCTGCGCTGACAGAGCTTGCAGACGGCGAATTTATGTTTTTCGGGAAGGTGCCCGCACTGGCAAAGGACCCGGAAATTGCACTTAAAGTAGCCGAAAATAACGGGATTCCCAAAGAACGTGTGATCAATATTGAGGCGGCTCTTTCCGCCGGTTCTTCCGGAGAAGCTCTTCCGGAGGAGTGGGAAGCCGGTCTCAATCCGCATGATACCACGGTCATCATTTATACCAGCGGCACCAGCGGAATTCCCAAAGCCGCCATGCTCTCACCGTATTCCATGATCAATACCGCGCAAGCTCTCGCCGAAGTCCTTAAAGAAAAAGCGGTGAACCGGCTTTGTCTGGCACTGCCGCTCTTCCACTCCTACGGTCTGATGATGAACACGCAGTTCCTGATCTACGGAAAATGTATCTGCATGCCGGATACGTTCAAACCGGACGCCGTCATGTCCTGCATCGATACCATGGACTGTGACGAACTTGCCACCGTCGGCGCAGTGTATGTCGGTTTGCTGAATCACCCCGACTTTAAGGAAAAAGCCGCTGGACGGCTCCATCTCTGTACCATCGGCGGCGGCGCCAGTGCACCCGCACAGCTGATTCAGTTTGAAAAAGCGTTCGAGGATACGGTTTTCCTGAACGGTTACGGACAGACAGAGGCTTCTCCTCTGATCACGCTCCCCCGGCTTGACGATACGATCCGGGTCCGTTCCGAAACGGTCGGAAAAGCCATTCCGGGCATTGAAGTGGAAATTATGGATTCAGACGGAAGCCTGATGAAAGCCGACGGCATCGGAGAGATTGTAGTAAAAGGCTATAATCTGATGAACGGATATTATAAGCTGCCGAAGGAAAAACAGGCGATTGATGAAAACGGGTGGCTTCATACCGGAGATCTCGGAAAAATGGACATTTACGGCAATCTCACGCTGCAGGGAAGGATCAAAGACATAATCATTCGCGGCGGTGAGAACATATCCCCCGTTGAAATCGAAGAGGCTCTGATGGAACTTGGATGGTTTGATGCGGTAAAGGTCCTTTCGGCACCGCATTATTCCCTTGGTGAAAGCGTTATGGCCTGTGTTGTTCCAAAACCCGGGGTAACCGTTACGGAAAGCCAGATCAGGGAAGCGCTTACCGGCCGCCTTTCCACATTCAAAATCCCTGAATTTGTCTTCTTCTACCATCGGTTCCCTCTGAATGAAAACGGAAAGCTGGATCAGAGACGTCTGAAGGTGGACGAACTGGAACTTTGCTATAACAGACGTCTTGGCGAGGAGGGAAAGAAGGGAGCCACCGCGCTTCGTATTTCAGTCGCAAACTGCGACCTTTATATCGAGCCCACAAAAGAGTACATCAGAACTGTGGTGGAAAGGATCGGCGGGAACGATGAACTGATCCGGCGCATCACGGATTCGGCAGAAAAGATCATGAATCTGAGAAAAGCCCTGTCTCCGGATGAAGAAGATATGATTGAGATCTGTCTCAGTTTTGAAAACTGGAATCTTGTTCTTCAATATATGGAAGACGGCATGAGCCACGTACTGGTACGCAGAAAAACAGATTCCGAGTGTTTACAGGAATTTGCCGGCCTTTCTGACAAAGCATCCTTACAGGAGACAGAAAATGGAGGTTCCATCTTCCGTCTGGAATTTGCTTTGGAGGATTGCTTCAACTGGGATATGATCCTTTATACCGAATCTGAATACAGAGACTGGAAAGAAAACATCAGATGATCCTGTGTGAAGACTGCACGAAAAGAACCCCGGACTTTTGGTCCGGGGTTCTTTCCTCGTTCTTTGATTGTTGTTCCTTCCAATCATTATCTGAAAATCAAAATTCGAATTCCATTAATAGATACGTTGCCCACGCTTCAAGACACTGTTGCACCAGTAGCAATGGTACTGGAGTCCCTTCACATCGTTCTCGTTTCTATGGTACCGCTTGCCGCGTTGCAACAGATAAAGGCAGTTAGGATTCTCGCAATAGAACTCTGTGTTACCGCCGTGACCATCACCGCCTGTGATCTGCGTAAGCTCTTTCTCGTTCAGCTCCGCAAGATTCTTGCTCAGGTTTTCGGTTTCCTCGTTTGTGATGTTTCTTTCTTCTACGTCTTTCAATGTGATTCGCTCCTTTCAGAAATAAACACTTTCTGAACATATATATATGCAGTTCTCTGGAAAAGGGATTGTTCTCAGTAAACCCTGATGTTCTCCCCCGCCGTTTCCAGACCTTCCCAGCTGTCTATGTTGATTTCACTGGTTTCTTTCCAGATATTGATCTTCTGATAATAATGCACATTATAGACCCAGCCGGCAG
>JAZUHZ010000050.1:0-1786 GCA_045642005.1 Candidatus Avilachnospira sp. | reverse complement strand
CAGTCTGCCGGCGCTGGCAGCCAACACCGCGGATGCGAAGGAAACAATCGATCTTACGAAGAAATGCTCTCTGTCCATGAGCTACGTGGACGAGGGCGGAATTCCATGCAGCGGTCTGGAGATTGCCCTGTACCGGGTATCTTCCGTCACGGAAGATTATGCATATCCCCTTACACCGGGGTTCGAGCCGTCGGGAATCGATCTTTCTTCATATGAGACCCAGGAAGGCTGGAAAACCGCGCGGACAACGATCAATTCCTTTATCACCTCGACGAATCTTCCTGCAGATCAGAAAAAAACGACCGGCAGTGCCGGAGAGGTGGCTTTTACGGAACTGGAACCGGGCTTCTATTTTGTGAAATGGCTCGGAAATGACACGGGGAAGGAAATCACCGGATTTGAGCCCACGCTCATGCTTCTTCCGGACCTTGCGGAGGACGGAACCTGGAACTATGAGGTCACCGCAAAACCGAAGCCGGGAAAGGTGACGGTCAATAAGTACCGTGTCACGAAGGTCTGGAGCGGCGGCAGTGCTTCCCGGAGAACTCCGGTCGAAGTCAAGATCTATAAGAAGGGAGTCCTCTATAAAACCGTAACGCTTTCTGAGGACAATACCTGGACCTATACCTGGGAAGATACCGATAAGAATGCCGAGTTCACCGTAGCGGAGGATCCGGTACCGAAGAGCTTTAAGGTCACGGTAACGCAGTCCGCGGACGGAGCCACCTTTACCATCACCAATAAGTATAACGGTGGCGGCGGAGGCGGAGGCGGCGGAGATACGCCGACCACTGCGCCGACAACCGCACCGACCACAGAGCCGACGAGCGAACCGGAGACAACGACACCGGCTGCGACAGAACCGCCGACAGGACCTACCGGAGGCGGCGGAGGCGGTGGGGGAGAGTCCTACACGTATACCCCGCAGGAAGTCTTCCGGAATAAGATCCTGGGAGCATCCGATAAGTTCCGCAACAACCTCGTGCTCGCAGCCAATAACTACCGGAACAATCTGGTGCTCGGAGCAGGTGCCTCCAGAGTATTCACCGGGGATAACTTTAATCTTTCACTTTACATCATTCTTCTGGCCGTTTCCGGCGTGGTATGTGCGGGAATCGGTATGATCGGTTTCCGGAACCGAAAGAGAAAGGACGAAGTTGAAGAAGGTTAAGATTGTTTTCCTCGTCCTTGGATTTCTCTGTTTTCTTCTGGCCGCGGCGATTCCCTTCCGGAACCGGCTCGCGGAGCAGAAGAGAGAAGAGGCGATGAAGGACATCCTGGAAAGGTTTGAATCGGTTCTTCCCGAAAGGACACAGTCGTCTGTCCGTCTGGTGGAAAAGAACGAAACTCCGGCGATCTCGATTGGCGGGCAGGATGTGGCTTTCCTTCTGGAACTTCCGATGATTTCCCTTCCGGTGGGAAAGTTGCAGGAGAAAGATTCCGTAAAGGCAGTTCCCTGTATTCTCGAAGGATCTGTCGGGTCCTGCGATCTTCTGATCATGGGTTCCTGCACGGAGAGTGTTTTTCAGGCCGTATCGGCGACGGATCTCAGGGATCCCGTATCCGTGACGGATGTCTATGGCAGGCGTTTTTCGTATCGGGTGGAAAAGGTGATCCATACGGAGAATCCCGATTCGATTGAGGCGGGCCGTGCCGATCTGGTTCTTCTGATGAAGAAGAATACAGATCACGAGTACCTTGTATATGACTGTACTGCAGAATAGAGGGCTATGAAACAGGAAGAAACAATGACAGAAAATCAGACGGCGGAGAGCATGGAGACAGG
>JAZUHZ010000049.1:0-2741 GCA_045642005.1 Candidatus Avilachnospira sp. | reverse complement strand
ATCCGTAAAGCAGGTATACTGAACCTTTTTCCGTTCGCCTCTGTCAAAGAAGCTGAACTCGTCATCACAGAAACAGCGGGTGATCTGACGGGCGCGGTCCGGACGGAAATTGAAGAAAATGATGGAATCGCCGTCCTGGATGGCTGCCACCGGCTTTCCGTCTTTCTCGATTACGGTAGGAACGATGAACTCATCGTAAACCTTCTCCGCATAGGAGGCTTCCATCGCCTCAACCGCGGACGGAGCTTTCACACCCTCGCTCTTTGTAAGGGCATCATATGCCTTCCTGGTACGGTCGTAGTTTTTGTCACGGTCCATAGCGTAATAACGGCCGGAGATCGTTGCAATCTCGCCGACACCGATTTCCGCCATTTTTGCTTCCAGTTCTTTCACATAGGAAAGGCCGGAATCCGGAGGCGTATCACGACCGTCCATGAAGCAGTGCACATACACCTTGGAAAGGCCCTCTTTTTTGGCCAGTTCCAGAAGGCCGTAGAGGTGGGTATTGTGGGAATGTACGCCGCCATCGGACAGAAGCCCGTACAGATGCAGTGCAGATTGATTCTTCCGGCAGTTTTCCACTGCCTTAAGAAGTTCCGGAACGGAAAAGAAATCACCGTCCTCGATGGATTTTGTGATTCTTGTCAGTTCCTGATAAATGATCCGGCCGGCACCCATGTTCAGATGTCCCACTTCGGAGTTTCCCATCTGCCCGTCGGGAAGTCCGACGGAAAGGCCGGAAGCGTATCCCTTCACATAGGGACACTCTTTCATGAGCTTTTGAAGGTTGGGGGTCGAGGCCGTCTTTATGGCGTTGGACGAGGCTTCCTCCCGTAAGCCGAAGCCGTCCATAATGAGTAATACAACCGGTTTATCTTTCATAAATCATCTCTCCTTGGAAAATTTCTCGCCGTTCATTTTAACACAGGAAGTTTTTTCCGTAAAGTTAAGTGATGGTTTTTTTTCGTACAGAATAATGTTATAATCCGTTTATGGAATTCATATTACATTCAGAGTATCAGCCGACCGGGGACCAGCCGCAGGCCATCAAAGAGCTTGTGGACGGTTTTCGCGCCGGAAATCAGTTTCAGACACTTCTCGGGTCCACCGGTTCAGGGAAAACCTTTACGATGGCCAATGTCATTGCGGGCTTAAACCGCCCCACCCTGATCATATCTCATAACAAGACGCTGGCTGCGCAGCTGTACGGGGAAATGAAAGAATTTTTCCCGGAAAACTGCGTGGAGTATTTTGTGTCCTACTATGACTATTACCAGCCGGAAGCCTATGTCCCGTCCACCGATACCTATATCGAAAAAGATTCCGATATCAATGACGAGATCGATAAGCTGCGCCATTCCGCTACTGCCGCACTCTCCGAGCGGGAGGATGTGATCATCATCGCCTCCGTTTCCTGCATCTACGGACTCGGCTCGCCGATTGATTATAAAAGCATGACCGTTTCCTTACGTCCCGGCCAGGAATATGACCGGGAGGAAATCCTCCGGAAACTGGTCGATATGCAGTATACGCGGAACGAAATGGACTTTAAGCGCGGTTCTTTCCGTGTTCACGGTGATGTCCTCGAGATCTATCCTTCCTATTCCGGCGGGGAGGCCTACCGGATCGAATTCTTTGGAGACGAGATCGACCGGATCACCTCCATTGATTCCGTGACCGGAAAAAAGAAGGACTCCCTGAATCACTGTATCGTCTTTCCCGCTTCTCATTATGTCGTTCCCAAGGACA
Source organism: Candidatus Avilachnospira sp. (assembly GCA_045642005.1). Lineage (GTDB taxonomy): Bacteria > Bacillota > Clostridia > Lachnospirales > Lachnospiraceae > Avilachnospira. The sequence continues at coordinate 992 of JAZUHZ010000049.1, read as the reverse complement.
GAATGGATCTGGCCTGCGGAGAGATCATGAAGGAAATGAGCGAACGCGTCGAGTACTTCACCCGGGAGGAAAAATATATCGAGGCCCAGCGGATCCGGGAACGCACGACCTTTGACGTGGAAATGCTCAAGGAAACCGGTATCTGTTCCGGAATCGAAAACTATTCCCGCCATCTGGCCGGAACGCCGGCCGGTGCGCCTCCCTATACCCTGATCGACTATTTCCCGAAGGACCTCCTGATCATTGTGGATGAATCCCACATCACTCTTCCGCAGGTCCGCGGCATGTACGCCGGCGATCACTCCCGGAAGATGACTCTCGTGGATTACGGTTTTCGTCTTCCTTCGGCACTGGATAACCGCCCCTTAAATTTCACCGAGTTTGAGGACAAGATCGATCAGATGCTCTTTGTCTCCGCAACTCCCGGAGATTACGAAGCGGCGCATGAGCTTCACAGAGCCCAGCAGATCATCCGGCCTACCGGTCTTCTGGATCCGGAAATCGAAGTACATCCGGTGGAGGGACAGATCGATCATCTCGTTGCCGCCATCCGTACGGAAACCGGAAAAGGAAACAAGGTACTGGTAACCACACTTACGAAACGCATGGCCGAGGATCTGACCACCTATATGCAGAACATCGGACTCCGTGTCCGGTACCTGCATTCCGAAGTGGATACCATGGAACGCTCGGAGATCATCCGTGATATGCGTCTTGACGTTTTTGATGTCCTTGTGGGAATCAACCTCCTGAGGGAGGGACTGGACATCCCTGAAGTATCCCTGGTAGCGATCCTTGATGCCGATAAGGAAGGGTTCCTTCGAAGCGAGACCTCTCTGATCCAGACCATCGGCCGTGCCGCCCGGAATGCCGAGGGACACGTCATCATGTATGCGGATGTCATCACGGATCCCATGAAAAAAGCCATTGATGAGACACAGCGCAGAAGAAGTGTCCAGCACGCCTACAACCGGGAGCACGGAATCACACCG
>JAZUHZ010000048.1:0-14884 GCA_045642005.1 Candidatus Avilachnospira sp. | reverse complement strand
GGACGGTTTCTGTCTCGCTGACTCCCGAGGGCGTCTGGTCAATGTGTGGCATGTAACAACATGCCGAAAAGGAAGATAGGTGCGTTAAAAATAATTTGACAACCGTGAAAAAGAATGACACCATGACAACATAAAGGAGCTGCCGATTCACGGTTAGCCCAAAATGTGGTAATGATGTAAAAAGCACTAACTCACTTTCCAGGGCGGTTAGTGTTTTTTATCGTTTTAAGCAGCTCCCGGGCTTCCGCCCAGGGGCAGCACCGTTTCAAGGTGCAAATGAGGGTTTGATTCCCGTAGGCGGATGCAGAATTACCTTTTTTACATTCATTTCAAATATTCTGGCCGAATAACATTTCTCGGTTACGAAATTCCAGTTCTCGGATAGGGTTTTCAGAAATTTCTGATAGACGACGGTATTCTTTTTTCCCCTCTTACCCGGATATCGTGGTAGAATTTTCCTTTGGCAATGATATTCCGCCACGGATCTGCGATTTCTTCAACATTTTCATAATCATCATACGCAGCGGCAACCCATGTATCCGTGCTGTCACATGGGATGGTTATGATGATCCGATCATCCAATCCATCTACCAGGGTATTCCGTAATACGGTGGTTCCGTGATCCATGATGCCGGCGATATCGTATTTATGGCTTTGGCAGGGCATCTTTACCGGGCATCCGGACTGAGCTTTTTGGCAATACAGGGGAAAATCCTGCCCTTTTGCAGCGCACAGCGTTGCATCACACAGACAGTGAATCTCTTTTTCCTTTCGGATCACGTCGCCATCCATCTGAATTACAATAAGATCAATACCCGGCTGTATTTCGCTCATCATTTCCCTCAGCAACGGGGCTTCCCTACACCATTTCCATACGCCTTTCCATCCGTTCCCGTATCTTCCGATCATATCTGCCTCAGGCTGAAGACGCAGATATCTGTTTTCTTCCGCGGTTATTTTGTCGATTGCTGTTTTGAGCACCAGATAATCTGTGGGGCCTTCTGATACGATTCCAATAACTTTTTTCATAGAAGTTCCGGAACACCCCCGATCAATCCGTTGATCCATAAGCGTGAGAGGGGCTGATTTTTCCTCAGTAATTCCTCAGAAACCTGTACCCTTCTGATTTCAACCTGCCCGTTTTCGCTGCGTTCTGTTGTAAACAGACGGATATCGTCATTGGACAGATCCAGCCCGTCCAATACCAGAGGGTTGTGTGTTGTCATAAAAACCGTCTTGCTCTGTTCGATGATCTTCTGACAGAATACTTCAGTGACCTTTTTTGCCAGGCGTGGATTCAGAGCATGATCAAAACTGTCGATGGCAAACATCCGCGGAGCTTTGTCATGCATGGCAAGAGTGAGCATAAACAGAACATACAGTGCGCCTTCACTTGCGTCATAGCCGGTGAATGAGGATGTATCACTAAGATATTTGTCTCTGAACTCGATCACCTGCTGTGTGGAAGGAACATCCGGGTTCAATATGGACTTCCTGGGCTTGCTTATTTTGAATTCGGAAGCCCAGTCGATCATTTCCAGTACGTCTTCCATCATCATAGTACCGAACATTACATCGTCGTCTTCCACATGGATCAGATCGGAGATTGCCTCCGCAAGGCGGCCGCCGTTCAAACCGATCGGGTTACCCTGCATGGGATCAGGGACAGACCCGCGAAGGGTAAGCGTATCCGGCTGATAAATCCCATAGCCGGCAATATATTTGCCGGCGTCGACATATTCCTTAGCCGTTAATGATTCGGATATCGTGAAATACCCGATTCTGTTGTTCAACTGGGCACTGCTCCGGTTGCTCCTGCCGTATATTTTTTCACCGTTACAGGTAACGCTTTCTGCAAAATATTTCCAGGAATCGTCATCGGATGGCACCGTGAGATAGGTCAGGTATTCATATGCGGCTTTTTCATCGGTCCATCTAATGCCGAAATTAACTGTCTTCGATTCCTTCTCGATCGAAGAGAATCTTGATTTGTAGAGAGACGAAGCACTGAGCCGGACGCCTTTTCTTTGGATGCTGTTCGTATTGACACGGTCTGTCATGGCTGCGCTCAATACGCCGATGGCTTCTAAGACAGAGGATTTTCCCGACCCGTTTGCTCCGATCAGGATGTTGACCTTTCCCGGTTCAAACCGTACATTGTACAATGATTTAAAATTCTGAATCTTAATCTCTTTAATGTTCATAAAAATGGCGCGGAATACTCCGCCCTCTATTGGGCGGGGAGAAATACGCCCCTCCTTTCGGTAATGGCTGTTTAATCCTCTGAAAAAATCAGATTTCCATACATCTAAATCCGGTTTAAATATATATGAAATCTGTAAAATGTCAATATTTAAAAAACCAAATATCCTTAATATAAAGCATATTTTGGAATTTAGAAATCTGAATTTGTGAGAAATATGTACTATTAAAATGAATCCTGGGAGATGCCGGAAGAAAAAAACATCATATCTAAAGTTCTTTACAGCAGGGCTCGATGGAGAGGGCTGACCGCTTACCGTTTTAAGCAGCTCCCGGGCTCTCGCCCGATCATATTCTACTATCTTCAAACCCCAAATGGTTGCCTGATGGCACGCGCGGTAATGAGTGAGGTGCTGAATAGACTTAATTTGTGTATGGAAAGAATTGTGGAAAGAATACGGAAGATATATAATTGCCATAAAAGTTCAGGAATTAAGTAATGAAGAATTGTCAAAGGTATGGGGCGGAAAAAATGACGGAATACGCCATTTGTGACAATTGTGGTCATAAAGTTGATCTTGTAGGAATGTCTTTCTCTGATAGATAGCCGCCTGAGTTTTACAGTTGAACAAGAGTAAAAATGCCTTTGAAGCCTTATTTTACACGGTCTCAAGGTTTTTGTATCAGACAAAAATGGTAAAGAACACTAATATACTTTCCAGGGCTGAAGTTTTTTTATTTGTAAAGGAACAAAAAGCCGCAGAATCTAAAGGTGGACCTTACAGGAAAGAACAGAGCCTGTTGCTTTAAGTGCAAAATTATGATAAAATTACGCCATCTATAAGGAGGGCAGAAGAATGATTCAGATAAAACCAGTGTCGGACCTTAGAAACAAATTTTCAGAAATAGAAACCATTGTTAATAATGGAGAACCTGTATACCTGACAAAAAATGGTTATGGAACAATGGTTGTCCTTAGCATAGAGGAATACTCCAGGCTGACTGACAGAGTAGAAAACGCTCTTGATGCAGCGGATCTGCAGGCGAAAGCGACGACAAGGCGCCTTACGCACGATGAGGTTTTTTCAGGGCTCAGAGGGAAATTGAATGCAGGAATATAAACTGAGATATCTTCCGATGTTCTATGATGATTTCGAAGAAATCATCAACTATATCTCCACGGACCTGATGAATCCGCAGGCAGAAGTAATATGAATGCAGAAACAGAGATTATTACGCTGTTCCGAAAGCTGAGCGCCGGAAGACAGTTGTCGGTGCTTTCGGAACTAACGACCATCGTCGGTGAAAACATACAGCGGGAGAATCAGACACCAGCCAAGTGCGAACTGGAGGAGGCCTGGGAAGAGGTTGGAGATCTTCTTCACGATCTGAGCAGGGAGCTGTATATCGATGACCAGATTGAAATCGATGAGATCTATGAGATCATCGAAGACGTCATAAAAAGAGAAGTATATAAGGATGCTCCGTGGGAAGTAAGGAAAAAGATCCTGAAAGAGATTGCGGATCACGAATACTATGATGAATACGGGGTATCAGACCCCATGGAGGACTTCATGAGAGTCCTCCTTAAGAACGATGAAGAAAAAACGGAGATTGCCGGTTTCATGTGGAATCTGTCAAAGTACATGAGAGCAGATGCCGCTCTTTTATATAAAGAAGCGGGGAACGAGGACAGATACTATGAGTATAAGGAACAGGCACTTGCTAAGAAAGCGGAAGATTATCTGGAACTTGCCCGCTACTATGTGGAGAAAGACCGGGAAAGAGCGATCGCCATTGCGGAAAAGGGACGATCAAAATGCACCACCGGGCTTACGGGACTGTATGCTTTCCTGATGCGATGTGCCGCAGAGGATAAGGATAAAAAGCGGTATGACAGTCTTCTCCAGAGCGCAAAAAGACGGAGCGGGGTAAGCCTTTTGGAACTGACAGAAGGACTGGTCGACGTCCTTCCGGAAAATGATCTCTTTGCACCGTTGGCATAACCTCCCTCAGAGATTTTTTGAAACACGCAAAGTTACAAATGACACTTTCAGATACCCACTACTAAGCGGGATGGTTCTTGCTGTTTTGTTAGGGTCGGCCGACTTTGGTTCATCCTGAACTGCTCGCCTATTCCACCGATCTCATTTTTCTCTGTTATCCCTTCATTCTTTCGGTGCGGATCAAAAACGAGGAGGCACTTCCGGAGAAAGGAGCTGGCAGGATACCGGGAGTATGAAGAAAAGATCAGATACCGACTGATTCCTTACATTTGCTAATCAGTGTAGGACTTTCTTCGTATAAAGAAATGAACAACGAAAATAAATGGAGATATACGAAAAAACGAAAGAGGAGCTTAACGCTGTCAAAGAAGAATATGAATCTCCTCAAGATAACTTTTGAAAACTGATCATGGAGGCAATGTGTTATGGATTATCTGGAGTCATTCGTGCAGGTAAGAAGCGGGGAGTTTCCGTATATCCGCTTCGGAACCGGAAAAAGAAATCTGGTCATACTTGCAGGAATGAGCATGACCGGACTCGCCGGGCTGGGAGCGGCTGTCTCTGAAATGTACCGGGACTATGTGGAGGAGTACACCGTCTATGTTTTCGACAGACTGCGGGTCCTGCCGGACGATGCCTCTGTCCGGAGCATGGCCCGGGATACGGCGGAGGCTATGCGGGAGCTCGGGATTGAAAAGACGGATGTGATAGGCGCGTCACAGGGCGGAATGATTGCGCTGTATCTGGCAATTGATTGTCCGGAGCTGGTTCATTCCCTCATTCTCTGTTCCTCCTGCTGTTATCAGAACGAAACCGGAAAAGAGACTTTTTCGGTCTGGTCATCACTGGCAGATCAGGTGGACGGAAACGGTATCTACCGGGACTTTTTCTCCCGGGTTTACACACATCCTAACGAAGAAGCGCTTGCGCTCTGTCTTGACACAGGCACAGCCGAGCAGTGTCGGCGTTTTGGGATCCTCGCCCGTGCCTGCTATACGTTTGACTGCCGGGATGAGCTTAGGAAGCTGCAATGTCCGGTGCTTGTACTGGGTTCAGCTAAGGATCAGGTATTGGGTAACGAGTCTTCGCCGGATCTTGCGGAGCGTCTGGGTTGCGAGAGCTTCATTTACCGTGATTTCGGGCATGCTGTCTGCGATGAAGCTCCGGATTTTCAGCAGCGGATGCTGGATTTTCTGCACAAAATCCGATAATCACATAAGCATAGAATGGGAGAGCCTGTAATTTAGATATGCTGATAGCCGGCCATGCGAAATAAATCCTGTGCCGCCTTACTTATTTCCATTGGTGCATACGCGGTTCATGGCCGCAAGAAGATGCTCCACATTGATGGGCTTTTCGATATGATCATCCATTCCCGCCTCCATGGACTTCTGCTTATCTTCGGCAAAGGCATTGGCGGAAAGAGCGATGATCGGGATATGCCGGTCGGGATACATGGCGCGGATGGCTCTGGTCGCGTCGTATCCGTTCATATAGGGCATCTGAATATCCATCAGGATGAAATCCACATGGTCAGGTCCCATCTTTTTCATGAGATCCACGGCAACCGTGCCGTCTTCGGCAGACTCTACCGTAAGACCTGCCTCTTCTTCAAGGATATCCATTGCAATTTCACGGTTGAGCTCATTATCCTCCACCAGAAGGACTCTCTTTCCGCGAAGTTTTCCGGAAAGATCCGAAGATGCCTTTTCCGTATCGTTTTCGCAGGTTTCCTGCTCCCGGATCGTCATGGGGAATACCACCGTGAAAGTGGTTCCTTCATTCAGCCGGCTTTCACACTCGATGGTGCCGCCCATGATATCCACAAAGGCTTTCGTAACAGAAAGTCCGAGGCCTGTTCCCTGAATTCCGCTGGTCGTAGTATTGACTTCCCGGGCGAATTCCTCAAACATATGCCGCTGGAATTCCTCGCTCATGCCCATGCCGTTATCAGAAACCGTAAACTGATAATACCGGGTATCGCCCTCCTCCTTGGGAAGCTGGCAGCCGGTCATGCGAACCCGCCCGCCGTTTTGCGTATATTTGATCGCATTGGTTCCGAGATTCAGAAGAACCCGGTTGAAACGGGTCTTATCCGCCAGGATATACGGATCCCGGATATCCTTTATCTCAAATGTCAGCTCGATGTCCTTTGCCTTCGCAAGCTCGTACATGACGGAATCAATATGAGCGAAGGCGTTCCTCACATCGGCTTCTTCAAGAACCAGTTCTTTCTTTCCGCTTTCAATCCGGCTCATTTCCAGAATGTCATTGATCAGAGACAAAAGAAGCTCACTGGATTTCTGCGTTTTGGTGAGACAATCCTGAACCTTTTCGCGGTCGTCAATGTTCTTCAGCGCCATATTGGTAAACCCGACAATTGCATTCATCGGGGTCCGGATATCGTGGGACATATTAAAGAGGAAAGAAGTTTTACTTTGGTTGGCCGCCTCTGCTTTTTCCTTGGCTTCCTCAAGGCGTGCCCGCTGCTCCTCTTCCACTCTCAGACGTTCCATCGCTCTTTCTGTTTCAATCGTCTTCGAAAGGCTCCGCTTTCTGACGATGAATTCTGCGATCAGGGAGCCGGCAAGGATCACGGCAGCCGCAATGAAAAGAGTTCTCCTCAGAGAGTTTGTTTCCCTGCGGACCAGATCATTGTCGATAGCCGACACCACATACCACCCGGTATCACTCAGTTCCTGGAAATAAAACGTTCTTTCAATGCCGTCATAGTCCCTGAGGGATAACCCGGGTTCCTTTTTCTGCAGCGCATTTTTCAGAAGGTCGTATCCTTCCACTCCGCAGGAATCGATCACCGGCGGTTCGTCATCATACAGAAAGCTTTCGGAAGGATGGAACACCGCCCGGAAATCCGAATCCACCAGAGAGCCGTAGCAGTTTTCCGGCATCATTTCTCCGTTGATCAGATCTCCGAGGGACGTGATAAACATGTCCATGCACAGGGTTCCTGCAATTTCCCCGTCTTTCATGACTCTCTTGGAGATCGTCACGACCACCTTATTGGTATCCGTATCAAGGTACGCAGTGGAAACGACCGCATGATCCGCTGCAACGGCATTTACATACCACGGCCGCAGATTGTAGTTCACATCCGGATATTCCACGGTATTGTCAAAATCCGTCCCGCAGAGCATTACATTGTCAGGATACATGAAATAGATATCGTAAACATATTCATGTTCCGCTGCCGAAAGCAGATTGACCAGATACTGTTTCACCGCCTTCCGGTCCTCCACGCCCTTCTGCTCGAGAGCAAAGGCATTGCTGTTAAGTACAGCCACCTGTTCCGTATACCAGCTGGATACCCGGACACTGTTTTCTTCCGTGACAAGACGGTAGTAATCGGTAGCGACCTTATCCACCTTACCGGAGGAGATCAGATAGGAGGCTTCCGCCATGATAAACATGCAGAGCGAGGTCACGCAAAGGGTGATCGCAATCGAACGCATGATTGAATTATTCCGGTTCTTCTCTTTCATCATCCGGGCCGGGATACCACATCCGCCCTGCGGGACCGGCTGCAGTCATTGTCGCCCATCACACCTTTCTAAAAAATATCCTGTCCCCTTTGCATGCTGGCATTTCAGGGACGGGGACGCATCGCCACATGATTGAATCAATCTGAGTTCACTTTCTCAAATGTATAAAATAGTATACACCTTTTTTCGAAAAAAAGGTATAGTTCCGCTGAAAATAGGAGCAGCGAACTGATAGAGTAAAACCGTTTTGACATTTTCTGTCCCGGTTGGTATAATCAGAACGAGGAGGATCCCATGGAGAGACCTATCTGTAAAGATATTTTTTTATTAAGCCGGAAGGCAGTCCCTGCGACTCGGGCCGATATCCCGATCGGAATCGATCTAGAGGATACGCTTTCGGCGCATGCGGATGCCTGTGTCGGCATGGCTGCCAATATGATCGGCGTCAATAAAGCGGTCATCATAATCAGCAGGGATGACGCGGATCTTGTGATGTTCAATCCGGTGATCCTTTCGGAGAGCGGACCGTACGAGGCGGAGGAGGGATGCCTGTCCCTTCCCGGCACCCGGAAGACGGAACGCTTTCAGGAGGTTGAGATCGAATACACCGATTTTTCCTGGAAAAAGAAGAGGATCCGCCTCAGCGGATTCGAGGCCGAAATCGCTCAGCACGAGATCGACCATCTGAAGGGGAAAATCATCTAAATTAGAGAGGAGTAAGAATGGAAATGATCAGAGACGAACTGCTTTCCCAGGTAACCGGCGGAGCCAATGGGTATGTTGACGAATGCAGTGCCTACCGGAACACCTGCGAAATCGTGAACGGGGAGGCGGTATTCCCTTCCTGTCCCTATCCGGAGAAAAAAGGAAAGATCTCCTATTGCAATGACTGTATTTCCAACAGAGACAGTTCCAGATAAAGAAGGTTCAGAGGAAGAAAAAAGGCTTGGGAGTTACCCCGGAGCCTTTTTTGTTTTGACATTTTTCCGTAGCTTTTGCTATAATGAAAACAGAAAATAAAGGACGGTTGACCTATGAAAAACGGCATTTTTATCGTAATAATCCTCGCGCTTCTTGCAGTGACCGTGCTGATCGCGGGATGCGAAAGAGACTTTGGCGGTTCCGAAACCCCGACTACCGAAGCCGCGCCTCCCGGAGGCGACCCGCTGCCCTTTGAAACCTTCCGGTTTCACATGCAGGGAATGAGCGCGGAGGCGGAAGTGGTCGAGGGCGGGAGAACAAAAGACGGCGGTCTCCGGCTTTCCTATCAGCTCGAACGCTCCTACTATGACGGGGAGAAGGATATTGATGAAAAGGATGTCATCCGAGAGGTCACCGGAGACGCTGCCTTTTATGACGAGATTGCCGTACTTCTCGGAAACTACGGCGTCGCGTCCTGGGACGGATTCGAGGGACAGAACCCTCCGGGGCTTCTGGACGGGGAATCGGGCGGATTTGACGCGGTCCTTTCGGACGGCAGCACGATCTCAGCCTACGGCTCAAATAACTTCCCGAAATTCTTCGGTACCGTGATGAGAAAACTCCAGGACCGGGTACAGTACGAGGAACTTTCCGACACGCACATCGTACTTTCGACCTTTTCCGTGGATGTGCCGGAATCCTGGCCGGGCGTCATGACCCTCTACCACGGAACCGGATATGAGGCATTTGAGACAGCGCTCGAGGGAGATCTGAAAGCAACTCTGATCATCGATAACGACCCTTACGGATATGCCGATTCCTATAATACCGCGTACCGCGCCGGCCGCCTCGTGAAAGAGGGGGAGGAGGACCGCTATGTGACCGTCCGGGAAAGCTACCGGATGGAAAACTACGAAGACAGCCTCTCACCGGAGCAGAAGGCCGTGAGCGATACCTTTACAGACGCCCGGACCGCCATCACGGCGAGCATTGAGGGGGCCAACGGATGGACCTTCCTCCCGGAAGACGGCAGCACCCTGTACGAGCCGGACGCCAGAAAGCTCTTTGACCAGGCGCGCAGCCTGTGGCTCGACCTCTGCCTCGCCGGTGAATATGCGGGAGGCGGTTCTCCGGAAACCGTCGACGGCAGAGAATACCGGAAGACCTTCCTGCCGTATACCGGTCTTTATGTCCGGAACGAAGAGGAGCTCCGGGCGGAGATGGAAAAATACTTCTCCGAAGAGTTCACAGAGAGGATCCTGCAGGAAAAGCTTTCCTCTAAAGAAATCGTCTTCAAGGAAAATGCGGCGTACTCTGCCTTCAAGGTGTGCGCGGATCCCGGGCGGTATGGCGGATATTCCCTCAAAGAAGTGACCAATGAGGCCATCGTCGTGGAGATCATGAAAGCGCTTCCCACCGATGAGCAGTACCGCTACAGCGGAGAGGAAACCATCCCCTTCCCTGTAGCCAAAAATAAAGAAGGACGTTTTGTATTCACAGATTTCCCGTACTGGGACAAAGGAGAGTGGAAATAATGGAAGACAAAAGACCGAAATACCCGGTAAATCAGGTAAAAGCGGACAACGGGGGTCAGCCGATCTACGGTGTCGTCTATGCAGGACCGCAGGATTTTACGCCGATCACGACGCTTGGGTATGCCGGCCCGGATAACGGCATGATCGGGAAGATCGGCATGACCATGAGCGACTATCAGAAGATGATGAATCAACAGAAGAAGGCAACGCCGTCCGACGCAAAAAAGCCGGATCCCACCCTTCAACCTCCGGGTTCGGAGAACCCGGAGGTTGCCATCTGCCCCGCCTGCGGCGCCCGGGTGGCAAAGAAAGGGAAATTCTGCCCGAACTGCGGCGCCGTTCTTCCCTGGAATAATTAATGGAATTCCGTCTCGAAAAATGTGTATGGGAGATCACCCTCGCCTGCTGTTTTTCCTGTAAATACTGCGGTTCCTCCGGCGGCAAAGCCCGTGAAAATGAGCTTTCCACGGAGGAATGCCTTCGTGTCGCGGATGAGCTAGGGGATCTCGGGTGCCGCCGGGTCAGTCTCATCGGCGGCGAGGTTTTCATGCGGAAAGACTGGAAAGAGATCGCAGCGCGCCTTCGGGGCCACGGGATTGCCGTCAATATCATCACCAACGGCTTTCTCTTTCCGGAAAAACTCCTCCGGGACTTAAAAGATCTCCGGGTGGAATCGGTCTCCGTCTCGCTGGACGGTCCGCAGCGCGTGCATGACAAATACCGGCAGCAGGGAAGCTGCGACCGTGCGATCCGCGCGATCCGGGATCTTACGGAGGGCGGCATCCCGACCTCGGTGATCAGCACCTTGAACTCCGAAAACGTGGAGACGCTTCCGGAGCTTTACGAAACCCTCCGGAACTATCCCATCTTCGCCTGGCAGCTCCAGGCCTGTTCCCCCATGGGAAATGCGGCGAAAGAGCATATCGAGGTGGCCTTTGATATGGGGCAGGTGATCCGTTTTGTGGCGGACCATATGCTCACGGCCCCCTTCCGGATCGGCGTTGCGGATAATATCGGCTATTTTACCCCGGAGGAGGGCAGCATCCGCGGAAACGTAAGCGGCAAAGCAGTTTTCCCGGGATGCTCGGCCGGCATCACCGCCTGCGGCATCGACTCCGTCGGAAATGTCCGCGGCTGCGAGTCCATCTACGACCCGGCGTTTAACGAGGGAAATCTCCGCGAGCATGCTCTCCGGGAGATCTGGGAAGATCCGGACGCCTTTTCCTATAACCGGAAATTCACTCCGGAGCTTCTGACCGGAAAGTGCGCCGACTGTCCGGAAGGCCCCTACTGTGCCGGCGGCTGCCGCTCCTATAACTGGTTCACCCACGGAAAACTTTACGAAGCACCTCATTGCGCAAGGAAGAATATTCTATGAAAGCAAAACGACCGATTCTTCATCCTGTGATCCTGACCGCCGTACTGACGGCGGTGAGCATTGCGCTCATCTGTCTCGTACAGAAATACGTTTCCTACATGGGATTTCTGTTTTCTTCGGAAAGCTATCTCGACAACGTCGCGGAATCTCTGGAGGAGCGTTCGGAAAATATCCGGGAGCTGGAAAGCTACGGAAATATCATCAACGAGATGCTCGCCACGAATCTGTCGAGCATGTATCACGGGCGGGATTTTCTGGAGATTGACCCGGAGGAATACCGGAAGATCCTCAGCGATTTCCAGTCCATGAGTGAGGATACCGACATCCGGGAAATGTACATCGTGGACCCGAAGGGAAAGATCTTCGTGAGTTCCGACGAGTATTATATCGGGCAGAATCTTCCGGACACCGGCGTTCTTACTGCCGATGAGTTTCAGAAGCTCATGCAGATCGCGGAAGAAAACGCGTATCTGGAAGTGAACGAGGAGGAGGTTTCCTTCAATGATATCCCGCCGGTACAGGCCGGGGGGCTCAGGTTCTACTGTGCTTCCGTCGCCAACGGGGACTACAGCGGGGACAATTTTCTGATCATCGGCTGCTCCCCGGAGATGGAGGACTCCTTCGAAGCAGTCCTTCGGGATCTCTCCAGTTATTTCGGAACGATCGACAAGTTTAACGGAACCGTTTCCTTTGCCGCGGACAGTGAAGGCGTGATCCGCTATGCCGGGGATGACGAGCTCGGGATTATCGGGAAAAATATTGCGGATCTTTCTCTGGCCACCGCCGTTCCCGGGGGAGCGAAGAAGAACGTTGTTTCGTATGTCCGCGATCCGGAGGCCTATACCGTGGCTTCTTTCTACAGTTCTCCGGAGCTTGGGGATCTTCATCTTTTCACCCTGTTTGTCCGGAAAAATGCGAGCCGGACCCGGCGTCTTTTTGTGATCGCCGTGGCAGTCTGCCTCGCAGGCGCCGGCCTTCTCTATGCCGGATTCAACCGGAAAAATGTCGAAGGCGGGTATCTCCGCGGCAAAGTGATCTGCATCCTGATTGCGGAAATTCTCGCCATCGGCCTCTTTTCTTCCTATATTTTCACGATGTACAGCATCTCGGATGCCATGCGCAAGACCGATTTTAATGCGGAGCTTTTCCGGAACAACACCATGGTAAGCACGCAGCTTGTGAAAGAGGCCAGGGAATACTATGAAAAGCGCAGGATCAGCATCACGCGGTCCGTGGCGGGATTCATGGCCGATGTGGAAGCAATTGCCCTGGACGAAGTGGATGACGACAGTTCCCGCATCTATACGGAGACCGGAGAGGACGGGAAACGGGTGGCGGTCACGGACTCTTACGGAAATCCCCTTCGTTCCGCGTGCGAAAGCGGGCTTCTCAAGGGCGAATGCACGATCAGTGAGGCCACAGAGATCTTCATCACGAACGGCGACGGCAGGACCATCCTGACAAGCGGCAAAAACTGGTACTATGATGTTACCGGTAACGAAAACCTCACGGCGGTTCTTTCCCAGAAAGAGGACAGCTGTTATTTCGAGGAGGACGGCACCGCGGTTTCCGCCGTCCGGTTCCCGTTATATATCGGGAGTGAGGACGGACGGACCGTGTATCATTCCCGGGAGGAGTACGAGGCATCGAAAGACGGATCCATCCGCATGGAGACCGGCCTTTTAGTAATGCTCGGGAAGGCGCCGGACAGCGATTTTCTCAGCCCGGAAGTGGGGATCCGTTCTTCCTTAAAGGGATTAACGGCAGCAGAGTCCTGTGAATTCATGGTGATGGGAAAAGGAGAGGACGACCCGTTTTACACCACGATCCCGGGGATCACACCGTCGGATCTGTCCGCGGAAACCGTGGCGGAAGATCCGTTTACGGACAACGCCTACCACTTTGTGAATATCGGAACCGACCGCTATTTCTGCGGCTGTTCCGCCGTTCCCGCGATTCCCGGCACCTTTGTGGGAGAGGATTACGTACTTCTCACGCTGGCCCGGACCGGAGAACTTTACGAAAGCGGGACAGTCATGACCTTTGCCATTGTGGTGATCGTCATCGGCCTCCTCTCTATTGTTTCGGTGATCATCCTCCGGGCCTGGAAAAAGGCCGGATCCAATGCGGCGGAGACCTCGGACAACATCGGCAGGATTCTCGAACGCATCCGGGAAACCGGGGACGGGAGGCAGCAGAGAGTCCGCCCGGCGGCGTTCTTCCTCTTTGTGGCCGGACTGTTTATCTACCTGAAACTCATCTTCTCCGGCGAGGACGGGGTGGCATTCCGGTATGTGCTGTCCCGGCAGTGGGAAAAGGAGATCAGTCTTTTCTCCGTCACGTATGTGGCCTTCCTTACAATCCTCGTGAGTCTCGCCATGTATACGGCCCGGCGGTTCATCCGGGCCATGGCGCCGTCCATGACATCCACAGCGGAAACCGTGTCGAGGCTTGTGCTTTCCGTCATTCAGTATACCGGCATCCTCGTGCTGGTGATCTATTCCCTGCAGCTCTTCGGATTTAAGACCGGAACCGTGGTCACCTTCGGCGGCATCATCACCGGCGTCATCGGTCTCGGTTCCCAGAGCCTGATCTCCGATATCATCGCCGGACTCTTCATTATCATGGAGCGGGAGTACAAGGTCAATGACATCGTCACGCTGGACGGGTTCACGGGCGTTGTGCAGGAGATCGGCCTCCGGACCACGAAGATCCAGGATTATAACGGCAATGTCAAAACCATCAACAATGCCAAGATCTCCGGGGTACTGAACCTCACGGACAACTACACTACCAGTTTCATCAGTGTCAGCATCCCGACCGATATTCCGGTCGACCGGATCGAGGATCTCGTCAACGGAAAACTTCGGGAGCAGATGAAAGATGTCCCGGATATCATCGCCGGTCCGTGGTTCTCCGGCATCGCCGAGATGAAGAACGGCTGGTATACCATCTCCGTCGGTACCCGCTGCATCCAGCAGAAGCAGTGGAGTGTCAAAAAAGAAACCTATCGTCACCTGATGAAACTCTTAAACGAGGAAGGCATCCGGTTCAGCTAAACATGAGCTGCGTGGAACATCGAGTACGCATGAGCTGCGTGAAACATCGAGTACGTGAAACATGGCGCAGCCATGTTTCACGAACGGAGATGTGTATGACGGGCATGTCCCGACGCTTGGGTGAAAGTCCCAAGGAGCGTAGTTGCCGACGAATCCGATAGCGACTTGCAAGCTTCATACCGTGAGGTATGGGGGAGAAGAAGCAATAGCGAAACCGTGGCCCTACGAACAGAAACCTGATATAAGGCGCCTCAGACGGATAAGATGGCACACGACATCAAAG
>JAZUHZ010000047.1:0-19578 GCA_045642005.1 Candidatus Avilachnospira sp. | reverse complement strand
GTGGAAAGACGAGAAGACGGTTCCCCGGTTCGTATCGATGGTGCCGCCTTTGATATCCAGGATATCATAGAGAAACAGGATACGGCAAAGAAGCTTGAGGAATCCCTTGCTTTTACAAACTTCTTCCTGAACACCTACGTGTCGGCCTATTTTGTTGATCTCGATACCTGCGCCTGCCAGGTGTATTTACGTACCGAGGAACTGGAAAAGAACTACCCCGTCATTGATAATTATCTTGACGGACTTACAGAGTACATCAACCGCGATGTCCATCCGGATGACCGTGCCGAACTCATCAGCGTTCTTTCTCCGGACAATCTGAAAAAGAAACTGAAGGAAGTATCGGATTTTTCACATTTATTCAGGGATATTTCCGGCGATAAGGAAAAGTACTACCGGGTCCAGGCCATTCGCGGAGTTGACGAGCATCATGCGGCTCTCGGTTTTATCGATGCGACAAAAGAATACCGCGAACAGCAGAGCCGTCTCCTGGGTGCCATCCCGCTTTCTTCCGATGTCTTTACGAAGGCGAATATCGGTCTCTGGTCCTTTGAGCTTGACGAAGGCTGCGATCCGAGAATGTATGTCGATGAAACAATGCTCGGTCTGATCGGGCTTACGCATCAGATCTCGCCGGAAGAAACATATCACGCATGGTATGATCACATCGATCCGGAACATTATGATGAAGTGGCCGCTTCTGTAGAAAAAATGACTGCCGGGGTGCACGCAGAAGTGCAGTATCCGTGGCATCACCCGAATGGTGACACGTGGATTGTTCGTTGCGGCGGCGTACGGAATTTTGAATACACAAAGGGCATCCGTATCGAAGGAACACATCAGAATGTGACGGATGTTGCCCATTTCCAGAAAGCAAAACTGGGCACCATCGCCCTTGACAGAGATATCCTCACCAAGGCAAATATCGGCCTCTGGGCCTTTGAGCTGGATGAAGGCTGCGCCCCGAGAATGTATGCCGATGAAGCGATGCTTGGCCTTATCGGTCTTTCGCATCAGATCTCGCCGGAAGAGACTTATCACGCCTGGTATGACAATATCGATGATGACTCTTATGATCTTGTCGGCGATGCCGTGGCAAAGATGACTTCCGGAGAACACGCCGAGGTGCAGTATCCGTGGCACCATCCGAATGGACAAACCTGGATCGTACGCTGCGGCGGTGTGCGCAACTATGCCTATACCAAAGGTATCCGTATTGAAGGTACCCATCAGAATGTTTCCGAGCTGCTCCATTATGATGAGGAACAACGGAAGCGTGAGGAAAAGCAGCGCCAGGACGAACTCGCAAGAGTTCAGGCAGAGGCTTCCAGCAAAGCGAAGACCGAATTCCTGTTTAATATGTCCCACGATATCCGAACCCCGATGAATGCTATTCTCGGCTTTACGGATATTGCAATTAACCACATCAATGAACCTGAAAGAGTGGGCGACAGCCTGAAAAAGATCAAGGTATCCGGAGGCCATCTGCTCAATCTGATCAATGACATTCTGGAGATGAGCCGGATCGAAGCCGGCAAGATGGAGATCGTTCCGGCACCGCTGAATGTATATGAGGTAACGGAAGGCGTTGTCACGATGAGCCGCTCTCTTGCTGCTACAAAAGACATTACATTCAATGTCAAAACGGACAGCTTAAAGAATCCGTACATATATTCCGATGAGCTTCATACCAACCAGGTGATCATCAATCTGATCTCAAACGCTATTAAATATACCAATCCCAGTGGTACCGTAGACTACAGGCTGGAACAGATCAGTGATCCGGTTGATGGTATCGCAAGATACCGTGTTATAGTAAAAGATAACGGAATCGGCATGTCGGAAGAGTTCCAGAAACACCTCTTCGAGAGCTTTTCCAGAGAACAGAGCTCTACGGTTTCCAGACAGGAAGGTGCCGGGCTCGGGCTTGCCATTGTAAAGAAGATCGTAGATATGATGGGCGGCACCATCGCTGTACAGAGCAGACTGGGTGAAGGTTCCACGTTTGTTGTCGAACTGCCGCTTAAGGTGATGGATGAAAAAGCAATCGAAGAGTTTGAAGAATCCCGGAGAAAAGACAGCGCAGTAATTGATGAAATATCGTTTGACGGTCAGAAGGTCCTTCTGGTAGAAGATAACGAGATGAACCGTGAAATCGCAACCGAGATCCTGGAAGAAGCAGGGCTCGTTATCGAACAGGCGGAAGACGGCGCGGTTGCGGTCAGAAGGGTAATGGAGAAAGGCACTTCGTATTATGACTTCATTCTGATGGATATCCAGATGCCTGTCATGAACGGTTATGAGGCAACTGCCGAAATCAGAAAGATGCCGGGGGCCGATGGAATTCCGATTATTGCTTTAAGTGCCAATGCATTTAAGGAGGATATGGACAGGTCTCTTGCTGCCGGAATGAACGCTCATGTAGCGAAGCCGATTGATGTGAAGGCTTTGTTTGAAACCATGAAGGGACTGACGGGCTGTTAAAGTATCTATCCGTTTTTATGCTCTATAACAACGCTGGATGACGAAAGTACTGAAAATGATGGAATCATGACGCCTT
This sequence comes from Candidatus Avilachnospira sp., assembly GCA_045642005.1. Classification (GTDB taxonomy): domain Bacteria; phylum Bacillota; class Clostridia; order Lachnospirales; family Lachnospiraceae; genus Avilachnospira. The sequence goes on along the minus strand of JAZUHZ010000047.1, from coordinate 17,018 downwards.
GAACGGATTATGTGGAGATAGAGACTATGAAAAAGATTCTGGTTGGAAAAATAGTGATATGTATGATGATTTCATGTGTATTTCAGTCGTTTGCAGGAATCCCGGTGATTACGGATGAAAAAATTGCAGAACCGGTTTTGCAGACAGAAGTCAGAGAAGTCCCGGAAGCCGACGAAGTGATTACCGTGGAAGAAGTCCTGGAAGAAAAGGAGACAGGAGCTTCTTTGTCGTCACCTGAAAGAGAAAAGGAGTCCGTGACGAATTTGCCGTTGAGGCAGGCAGAACCCCAAAAAGCTCCGGAAGATCCAGAGGAAGAATACATAGACGGCGAGGTCATTGTGATCGTAAAGGGAGGGGCAGCCGCTCTTAAAAGAAACGGGGATCTTCTCGGAGCAGCCGGCAGTGTGCCGGCATTTACGGTGGAAGAAACGCTTGTGAGGTTCGCCGGCAAAGCGCCGGAAGAGAGTTTTCAGAAAGAGACCCCGGATGTTGAAGAAATCACTGAAACAGTGCTTCTTGGGGCAGCTCCTGCGGAGGAGGTCCTGCTTCTTCATTGTGAAGATACAGAACAGACGATTGCATACCTTGGCGGGCTTCCCGGAGTGATCTGTGCCCAGCCGAACCATATCATAACGGCTGACAACTATGGCTCAGACGAACCTTTTTATAACTTTCAGTGGGGACTTGACAATAAAAATACATACGACACAATACCGGCTGATATCCGGGCGGATGAAGCCTGGGAACAACTTGGAGATGACGGAGAAAAGGACATCGTTGTCGCCGTTGCAGATTCCGGCACTGACTATACTCACCCGGATCTTTCATCGGTGATGTGGAAGGACGGGCTTTGTTATCCTTCGCTTACGGCACTTGGCGGCGGCATGTACGGTGTCAATTATTCAGGAGTCGGAGACACCGCGGATCCGATGGATCTTGACAGCGGTCACGGGACGCACTGTTCTTCTATCATTGCATCTGCATGGCAGAATCATAAGGGCACCGCCGGCGTCAACGGAAATGTAAGGATCATGGCCTGTCGCTGGCTGGCAAAAGGAGTGGGAGTGGCAGCCGATGCCTGCAAGGTGTACGGATATATTCTGGCAGCGAAGGAAGCCGGGGTCAATGTCAGAGTCATCAGCAATTCCTGGGGAATCGGATCATCGGTCACTTCAGCTGAACCTGCCATCGGATATCTGGTCAGAAAAGCGGGTGAAATGGGAATTGTCAGCTGCTTTGCCGCAGGAAATGAGGGCATGAATCTTGACGGATATACCAATAAGAACTATCCGGCAAGAGATTATATGCTGGTGGTCGGGGCCATGGAAAGCGGTGGCGGTGCTGCCGGCTTTTCAAATTACGGGCAGACAACGGTGGATGTCTTTGCACCGGGCGTCGGCATCCTGGCAGCGACCACACGGAACGGAAACGAAGAAACCGAAATGAAACCTGAGTATCTGCCCTGGCTTCCGGGGGCAGAGGGCAGTATCTTCTATGAGAATTTTGAGGGAACAGAGGAGCCTTCCGTCCTTTTGCGCACAAATAACAGAGCAAAGACCGCCACTTCCAGTACGGCCGAACGAAAACTTGCCGGAGATGACGGAAACCGGGCCTTCATGGCAAATTTCAGCATTGAGGCAGGAAACCCCATCAGTTTCGACATCGAGGCAGTTCTGACAGAGGAAGAGATCGCTGCCATCTCTGACGCTGAAAAGGTATACATATCCTTCCAGATGTTGTTTGATGGCTGTGAGAACGCAAAGGAAAACATGTATACTTTGCATATATGGGATGCCGAAAGCGGAGAATGGGTCCAGACCAGTAAATATATGAGAAACTTCGATACGAACTGGAATCAGTTTTCCGAAGAACTTGACGGAGAGGTACTGCTTCACTCAAGAGAAGGAAATATCCTGAAACTGCGGTTCGTTTCCCGGGAAATCATGCCGGTCGCAGCAGATGGCGGCAGGATTTATCTCGATACCTTCGGCATTGGGACGGAACCCGGAGAGTATTATTATGCCAGCGGGACTTCTATGGCGACTCCCATGGCTGCAGGTACCGTCTCCCTGGTGATGGCAAAGCTTCTTTCAGAGGATCCTTCTCTTACAGGAGGCGCGCTTGCAAAGAAGGCGATGGCGCTGGTACGGGGCGGCACGGTGCAGACTCAAAAACTTGACAGCGTGTGCCGGACGGGCGGATATGTGAATGCCGGGGCTTCCATTAAAGGAAGTGCGGCAATGCATCCCGTAACGGATACTTATGAAGAAAACGGAACAGAGTCTGTGCTGACCGGGTGGTTTTTCGGTGAGACGGCAGGAACCGTGACCGTCGACGGAACGGCTGTGACCGTGACAAAATGGGATGACAGCAGTGTATCGTTTCTCTGTGATCCGGACATGGTGGAACATATGGCTGAGATCACGGTGCAGACCGCTGACGGAAGGTCGGGCCGCGGCTTTTTTACCGTGGGTACAAAACAGAAAGGGTATACTGACCTTCCTGTCCCTGAGGAAGAGGTCGATCAGGCAGTCCTCGGCGCGGCAGGGGATACGATTCTGGCTGCGGTAAACAGGAAGGTTTCAGACGAAAAATCGTCAATCGAGTTCTGGAAATATCGTATTCCGGAGAAAGAGTGGACAAAGATCAACGGCCCTGCGGAAGATATTCTTTCTGTCTATCCGATGTACACCAATCATTTTGCTTCCGGAAAGACAGAAATCTACTATCTCTACATGAAGAATAGTTCAGAAGACAAAGGGGAGATCTATCTGGCAACCTATGATATCCTGGAAGAGCGATGGATCTACGACGTAAATCTTTACGATAATGCGGATAACATGACGATGCTGGCGGTTTATGACGGGGAGCTTTTGCTTATCGGAGGAAGTTCGAAGAGTCAGGTGAGGAAAGTCTATCCGGACACCGGCGTGATTTATGGCGCGATGCCGGATCTTTGCAGGGGTGTCGGAGGCGGACTTGCGGTTCAGGTGGGGGAGGATCTTTATGTGAACGGGGCAATCGATTCTTTCCTTGATCTTATCACGGAACCGTTCTCGTACGAAGGAAAATTCAGAAATGTCATGCGATACAGCCCGTCCTCCGGAACCTGGACAGAGAGCAGTGCGGTATTTTTCTCTGACCGCGAGGGCCACTCGGACTATCTCGATGAAAACATGCTCTGCCAGTCGGCCATGGTTCCTTTAAGAAACGGGATCATGCTTGTCGGACCTGCGAAAAACAATGCAAAAGAGAACATGACAGACACCTGGACCTACGATCCGGTAAAAGACAGCTGGAATGCAGTGGAAAATGCCCGTTTTGACACGATCCGCACAAAGAATATCAGTGCGGCAGTATCCGGCGGCAGAATGTATGTCATTGCAAACAGCGGAAGAGATGACGGGGAAGGAGCTTTGCGTTTTGCAGCACTGGATCTCGGAGAGGAGGCTCCGGCTGTCCCCGGGAACGCAAAAAGAGACGACGGCGGCCGGATCATTCAGCTGGGAGACGAGTACCTTGAGAACGGATATTATCTTCAGGGAGCAGACGGAAAACTGACCAGGCAGGGAGCATCAAAAACGAACTACAATCTCCTTGTAGACAAGACTGCTTCCCGGTTGGTTATGAAAGATCTGGATTACCGGTATGCATCCGATGAAATGATGGATTTCTCCGACAAAGTGATGTTAATGGCGACAGGGGATCTGACCATTGAGGTGCTCGGAAAAAACACGCTCACTTTCAGCAGAAAGTATGACGACAATATGTTTTTCACACCTATGAAATCAAGTGTTACGCTGAAGGTGGACGGAAGGCTTACGCTCAAGGGAAACGGCACCCTGACCGTAATCGGCGTAGAACAGTCCATGGACTCCACTGCCATATGTGCGAGAGAAACCTTTGTAAACGGGCCGACCCTGATCGCCTTTGCGGATTCCAAAGCCGTTCTAGACGGTGAGGCAGGTATTTCCAGAGCAATGTCGGTCCTTCCGCAATCCTCTTCCTACCGTCTCTCCTGTATGTTCGGAGAAAACGGGGAAAAGGCAGCTGCCGGCGGAGAAAAGAGCATGACCGCATTGCAGCCGGCGCTTGGTACGGCAAAGTATGTAAAGATTATTGCTCATACAAAAAATATCGGTGGAGGCGGCAGTTACAGCTACAATACGAAACCTTTATACACAGGAACCTGGGGAGCTCCCGTTATAGGCGGAACCTGGCGGGTGAGCATAGACGGTATATGGACGTATACCACCAATGCAATGTTTAAAAACACCTGGGGCTACATCGTGAACCCCTATGCGAAAGAAGGACAGCATACCGCCGACTGGTTCTGGTTTGATAAGAACGGCAACATGCTCACCGGATGGCAGTTCATCAACGGCAAGTGGTATTACTTAAATCCCACGAAGGACGGCACTCTCGGTGCCTGTCAGCTCGGTGGGGTAACACCTGATGGCTGGACCGTTGACGAGAGCGGAGCGTGGATAGAGAGCATCCCCAAAAAGTGATTTAAAAACCATATAGGCAGTAAACGAAAAGAGGCTTTGGCCTCTTTTCGCTGTTTAAGACATAATCGGTTGCTGCTCTTTCTGAGAAGCATTGCCTTTTTTCTTACTCAATCGTTCGTTATCATAATCAAGATCCAAGGTGCTGAGCATTTTTCAAACGAAAGTTGTTTTTTAGGGCTGTTTGGTGAAATCTTCCGACCGGTAGGCAGGTCAAATACATAAAAGGTCACCAGTGAGAGGATTTCTTCGGACTTGCGATTAAAATGCTCCACAGGAATTCTACTTCAGAAAGAATGAACCAGTCTTTTACCAAAACGAATCCCTTTGAAAGTGATTCTTCCGGCAGCATCATGTATATGATTATCGTGATCGTGATTATTGTGGCAGGAATCGGGGAATCGGATATCATATTTATCAAAAGAAAAGAGGATAATCTGTATGGCAACATATCATGCATTTCACTATAAAAAAAGAACCAGAGATATACTTTGACATCCTCTCACGGATCAATCCTCGGGTTTTCCCGCTTGATTTGGTTGTAAAGAAAGAGGTCATGGCTTTTCCATCAGAATAACTGTTACTCAAACACATTTACAAATTATCCAGGATCATCTGGGTCTTCAGTGCATCGATGGGAAGAAGAATGCCCATTTCATCCAGACTGCTGATCAGCCTTTCATGCATAACAGCTGCTTCGTCCATATCTTCAGCCTGAGCCGAAAACTCAGAAATATATTCAATCTCCCCACGAGACTCGATCGGCCAGATCTCAATACGGATATCATAACCGTCAAACACTCCGGAATAACGCATAAAGCGGACAGGACCCGCGATCTGAGCTTCCTTGATCAGATTCGTTCCCCAACTGTCAGACTGACAGTCTTTCTCTTCCGGAGGCATATGATCGGCAATCATCTGTATGGCATCACTGCAATCCAGAAGGGTGATGTCCAATGGCGATTCGGATTTGATTTCAGATTCATTTGAAAAACTGAGGGTCATCCTGGAATAGCCCCAGTCGACCTCTGCCGGAAGCTCCTCATTCGATACAGAGAAGCCCACCTCACAGGCATCGGCAACAGCGGATGCCAGGTTATTGTCCGGAACAGAAAAACGCCTCTTATACGTGAGTGTGTATTTTGATTTTCCTTCTTTCAGACGGATCCGATTGATCCAACCGGCATTCTGAAAATCCCGTTCTGCGGTATCCAGATACTCTACATAGATCGCTTCATAGTCATTTCCTGTCTGAAATGCTTCCCGGATGCTTTCCTTCAGAAGATTTTCCTCATCCAGTACAGCTTCATTATCGAGCAACAGCTTGATTTCACAGGGAAGACTGATTTCCTCCGAAATATCAGTCTCTTCGCTGTAGACGATCATCTCAAATACCGAGGTACGGCATTCCTCTTCGGCAGCTCCGGTCCAGTAAAGCATACCGTCCCTGATCTCAAAGTATCCGAGATTATTGGCAACGGTTACATCAGATGAGATTTCATTCCCTTCCGCATCATAGGTATAGCAGCCGATTTCTTCTCCCTTGTAGGTAAGCCTGTCGCCGTCTTTTTCAGCGTCCGGCATTGTCCAGCACTTGAACTCTCTTTCTGAAACACTAAGATTTACGGACAAAGCATACTTGTCACCGTGTCTTTCTACATATAATACCATTCTTTCATCTTCGGTATTCTGATAATCACCGACAAGCGGATCGTCCATGTGCTGCTTCTGGATCGATTTCATCTCCATGCAGCAGTTCGAAAATGTCTCTTCATCCAGTAAGATCTCACCGTCCTCAGTGACAGGATAGTCTACAACGATCGTATACTGCCTGTCTCCGTCAAAGAATCTGTCCAGATAGAATTCATTGGCATATAAGCTACTGTCTTCATTCGGAATAAATACATTACGCTCATCGTATATTCCGCTGATATCTTCCTCCGTGACAGAGGCGCCCCGGAACGTCCATGCCATGCCGTTAATGCTGCAGACATACTGGGCGATAGAGTTGTTTATAACAGAGAACCGTTCCTCCGATACGCCCATGATTGCGGGTCTCATAAGGTTTACTCCCGCTGCTTCATTGATTTCCTCAAGAGAGCCATATTCAACCACCGGATTCGGTACCCCGCCTGCCTCCGCGGCTGTTTGTACAGTCGTTTCTGCGGTGGTTTCCGCAGTTGTTTCATGGGCCTTCTCTTCCGCCTTTTTGCTGCAGGCTGCAAAGTTCAAACACAATCCCAACATGCATAAACCAATAAGTATTCTTTTCATTCCGTTCTCCTTTATTCCCGTGATCTCGATAACGTTCTGATCGGTTTTTTTCTTTTCCCCGCTTATTCTGTCAGGTTCCTGTCTTTCCGTCATGAGAAAATTGTACCACATCACCTTTGGCAGTTCTTTTCTTTTCGGCTACTATTTCCATTATTATTTGGCAACGATTCAGAGCCATATGGTTCTGAATCGTTATACTTTGCGTATCAAAACAGGCCTCATATTGACAGGCGGTCGGTTAACCGATATAATCGTAGCAAAGAAAGGAGTGATGAACATGACGATACAATCCCTGCTGCGAGAGAAGAATCTGTCTATGTATCGTCTCTCGCAGATCAGCGGTGTGCCCAAGACAACCGTGATTGATATATGCTCCGGAAAAAGCGATATTGAAGGCTGTACCGCGAAAACGGTCATGCAGCTTTCCCGCGCGCTGGGCTGCACTATGGAAGAATTGATGCAGATTGACAGTTCCCGTTATGACCGCTCAACCGGACTGCCCAAGGATGAAAGCTATCTGGAGAAGGGTCTCCCGGTTTACCTTCAGAAATCCATCGAAGCCATGCAGGCCTCATGGATGATTCTGGATGATGGCGGGAAAGACCTGCATTGGGATATTTACTGGAGCGAATTGAACGCCGATATCAACAGTGCAGAAACGGAGCAGGAGATTTCCAGCGACCGGGCCTGGTACCTTCGCCGGAAATATCTGCGGATGGAAAAGGATGATGAATGATTGATTTCAGCAAATCGTCACGGCGTAACAAGACATATGCCGGTGCAAGCGGCAGTAAGATCGCGGTGATGTATGAGGATGAACTGTACATGCTCAAGTTTCCCGGCATCGCCAGAAAAAAAGTGATATGAGCTATGCCAACGGTTGTATCTGCGAGTATCTTGGCTGCCATATCTTTGAGATTGTGGGCATTCCGGTGCAGAAAACACTGCTTGGTACATTCATTCGGAATGGCAAAGAAAAGATCGTTGTGGCCTGCAAGGATTTTACCACGACAGATACTGTGATCCAGGACTTTGCTTCGTAAAAAAAACACGATCATTGATTCCGAGCACAACGGATATGGAACTGAATTAACCGATATTCTGATGGCGATGGATGAGCAACAGGCGATCGATCCCGATGCGTTGAAGAAGCGGTTTTGGGATATGTTTATCGTGGACGCTTTAATCGGCAACTGGGACCGACACAATGGGAATTGGGGATTTCTGTATAACAGCAGAACGGAAGGAGAAGATTTTGGACCGCGCATTGCAGAAAATCAGAAAAAGTGAAAGAGACCATGCCAGATAATCAGATATTGCTTACTTTCGCTTTTGAGATTCTGGTACATCAGTTACTTTTTTCTTGTCCCTAAGTCTTACAGACCGGAATGCCTGCCGCTTGATCTCATCATCCGACGCGCTGTAATATGTCTGGCTTGTACTGATATTGCTGTGCCCGCGTACGTCCGCAACCTGTTTGATGTCCCTTTCTCCCTTATATACCATGGTACCGAAGGTAGAGCGCATCTTATGGGGAGAGATCTTGTCCTGAGCACATACAAATCCGACAGGTCTAATTCAGGCAATAATTCCGATAGTGAATTTTGATTTGCCTATTGCTTTCAAGTGAAACAATGCTTAAAATAGACGACATAAAGGGCTTTCTGGTTTGCAAAGAAGAGCGGGTTCAGTTCTGCCGGGACGGTAGCGACAAGATGGAAATAAGGACTGTAAGGATTACAGTTTTCTTTCCTCACCGGAAGTATATGGATTCTACGAGCTGAATCCCAAAGGTATTCCGGTAAAACGGATAGGGGCGGCGTGAACACGCCCTGTGGGTAATTTTGCCCCGCGGGTACGGACGGCCTTAAAGGTTCGAAAGAAGCAATCGTCACGACCGCTTAAGATACCACTTCCAAGCTACTGCATTGGGAGTGGAGGTTCATAAAGAATGAATTGAGAGGAGAAAATAAAGAATGAATTCAGAAGGGAAAGGAAATCAGATGGAATTTAATTACGAAATACTTGAGAAGGCCCGGGAAGCAGTAAGTTTCGAAGCGTATCTTGCGCTGACAAAAGAGGAAGGCTATGAGATTCTCGAAGAAGATGCCAAAAGCTATTTTGAGTTTCTCCACAAAGAGGGAGAGTGTTCTGATGAGGAACTCAACCAGGCAGCCGGAGGGTGGGGAGAAAAACCGAAGCCGTGGGGAGAAAAACCGAAGCCGAAATACTTTGTTGGAACAAGAATCAAAATGTACTGGCCGACCAGCAAGACCTACACCCACGGCACGATTAAAAGAATTGACGACTACATCCCTGGCCGAGGTTATATGTACTTAATGTATGTTGAAGAATATAAGTATGAGGAATTCTACTGCCTGGACACCTGGGAGCCTGCACCCCAGGTATGCCAGGATTTTCGGCCTCTGCCGATAAGATGAGTGTTCAGAATAATCTGTCTGTCTGGCAAATGCGGACTATTATGGCAGTGTGGAGAACTCTCTGATTTTTCCGTACCGTTTGAAGGAACTGCCAAAGATCCGCTTAAATCCGGCTTTTTCTAAGGCCGTGAATAATTCAGGATTCATAAGTCAGGGGAGTCGGTGGAGACGACGGACAATCTGCTGACACCCGCATACACGGCAGTTTTCCAAAGCGGATTAGAGGGGAGCAGAATCGTGATTTTCCGTTAAAAAGGAGAGAGAAGGATGAGCGCAATCCCGGTATTTATGATCAATGAACACAATGAGGCCTTCTATGTATGGCACAAAGCCATAAAAGAGGGATTCCTGCCGAAGGAAGATAATTATCTTTTGCATATCGATCATCACGATGACATGGTGGCAGGATGATACCGGTTTGACCCGAATGCGATTCCGGATGAATTTTTCCGTAAAGTCAAGGTCAAAAAACTCAGGATGAGAAAAATAGAATTCAGGCTCCAAGCCATAAATCAGGAAGTCGGTGCCCTGATAACTCAGTTCCACGCCGGGGTAAACCTTAAGGCCAAGTTCTTTTCCGATAACCTGTGACTGGTAGTAGTCCTCAAAAAAGAACTCCAATTGTTCCGCAATCGGCAGATCATGATCACAGCCGATATTTCCGCCGATAAAGTGGTTTGTCAGGAAAACTCCATCATAGCCGGCTTCTTTATAGAATTTCAGGGATTCGAAAACGGTGGCTTTACCGCACTTGCTTGCGGGGAATGTATGAAGATGTGTTTCGTATTTGTATTTCATTGGTGTGTATGTTTCCCGATTTTTTTTGTTTTATAAATTCGGGGGATTAAGAGTATTATTTCAGAACCCATCCGGCCATCACTGCAGCTCTGCGGCCGCAGTGAAATTATACGGGAAATCAATTGACATTCCTGAACGGTTTGGGTAGAATACAGGAAACGGCAAAGCTATCGTGAGATAGTGACGCAAAGCTACAGGGACTTAGTAAGCCAGCCAGCTGCAATTTTTTTGCAGCCGGCTTTTTTAGTTTACCGGGTATGCCTGATGATCAAACTATCGTTTGGAGGTTCTATGGCTGAAAAATCCGTGGTCCTTTTATTACAGAATATCGCTGTTGCCATACTTTTCTTTGAGTTCGTGTTTGTTTCGATGCAGAAGCCTTCCGAGATGCAGAAACATTCCGCAGTTCTCACTCTTTCAGCGCTCCTCATGTTTGTCGGCTACAATATCGAGCTGACGGCCGGCTCGATTGAGGTCGCCCTGACCGGAACGGCGGTTTCCTATATCGGGAAGCCTTTTGTGATGCTCTCCTCGTTTCTGTTCATCTGTTCGTTTTATCACAGGAATATTTCCGGGAAAGCGATCATTCTGCTGGCGCTTCTGTGTTCGTCGTTCTCCATTCTCGTTTTCACCAATAATCATCACCATCTGTACTATGCTACGACCGGATTCAACCCGGAGGCTCTGTATTCCCCGCTGATCATCACCCGCGGGCCGCTCTATTACAGCTATGTAGCCCTTGCCGTCGCCTATTTTGTCGCCTGCCTTTATGTGGTCTTTACCGGAAGCAGACACCTGCAGGGACGGCAGAGCAGGAGACTCAACATTTATATCGTTCTGATGGTCCTTTCGGGGATTCTTGGCTATGTGATCTTCCTTTCCGGTGTTACCGGCAGTTATGATTCGACAATGGGCGGGGTCTTCATCAGCGTGATCTGCCTGTTTGTGCTGTTTGTCAGGTGCCGGATCTTTGACGCGGTTGTCATCGGTAAAGACAAGGCGCTCGAGGATTCTACCACGGGGCTTGTTATTTTTGATCATACCGGGCAGGTCAGTTATCGGAATTCGGTCGTTTCTGAGTATCTCGAAGAGGGCATCAGCCTGGAGACCCTCCGCGACATGAAGGAATCCAGCTGCAGGCATATATGGGAAGACAGGGCATTTATCATCACGGCTAAGCCGCTCACGGCCAACGGGATTTACGTGGGAAAATCGGTGGAGATCAGTGACATAACCGACCTTCATAACTATCAGTCCAGGCTGGAACATGATGTTAAGGAAAGAACGGAAAAGATTGCGCATATTCAGCGTGAGATCATCGGTTCGATGGCCAATATCGTGGAAGCCAGAAGCGTGGAAACTGGCGAGCACATCAAACGTACCAGTGCCTATACCGGGATGATCGCCCGCGCCATGCAGAAGAGGAACCTGCATCCGGAGATCCTTAATGATGAATACATCGAACTGCTTACTGCGGCGGCGCCGCTTCATGATATCGGAAAGATCTCGGTTCCTGATCATATCCTTTTGAAACCGGGCAGACTGACAGAAGAGGAGTTCCGCGTTATGACGACCCATGTGGACAGCGGCGCGGCCATCATCGAGAACTCCATGCGCGGTGTTGAGTCAGACGAATATGTTCATATCGCAAAAGAAATCGCGCAGTATCACCATGAACGGTGGGACGGAACAGGGTATGGCGCAGGGCTTCGCGGAGAAGAGATCCCACTTTCGGCGAGGATCGTAGCGCTTGCGGACTGCTTTGACGCTTTATCATCAGAACGCTGTTATAAAAAGGCCTACAGTTTCAGCGAAGCACTGGAAATTATTCGATCGGAAAAAGGGACTCATTTTGATCCCGAAGTGGTAGAAGCGTTTGAAGAAGTCTATGCTGAAAACTACAGTTGATTCCGTATCTGCCTTTCGATGGACAGCGCTGAAAGCAGGGACGGAGCATCTGACCGGTGCATACAAAATCAGCAAACCGGCAAAACCGGCATATTTTTTGTGTATATTTGCTTTTCTGGGCTGAGGGCGTATAATAGAAACAGTTTTGTTGATGATAACGAGCTGAACCGCGAGATTGCTCAGGATATCCTTGAAGACGAGGGCTGTATCATTGCGGGAATTGCCGAAAACGGCGTGGTGGCGCTCGGAAAGATGCAGGAGGCCATGCCGGGGGATTATGATCTGATTCTCATGGATGTGCAGATGCCGGTTATGGACGGGTACGAGGCGACAAGGCGGATCCGCGCTTGCCAGCCGGGAACTGGCAGGGATTCCGATTATTGCCATGACTGCCAATGCCTTTGAGGAAGACCGGAAGGATGCATTTAAGGCGGGAATGAATGCCCATGTCGCAAAGCCGGTGGATATCAACAGGCTGAAAGAAACACTTGCTGAGATCCTGAAAGGCAGAAGTTCTGCTGAACAGGCTGCATCCTCGGGCCCTGTTCGCGATTGCGTTACAGTCAGCAAACCGGAAATGAATACCTTCATGGATATGTGAAGAATCGGCTGCCGTCTGGTCATCAGGGAATGCCTTCTGTTTCTAAAAAGAGCGGGGCAGAGGTTACACGTCACACTCTAACCAGATCTCATGAACATAAAGAAATAAAGCAACAGGCTACCCGCCATGACGGGTGGCCTGTTGTTTTATACCTATGCTCTGAAACTGGATAAGCGGATCCTAAGCGCCTTGTATAAGGAACTTTTATTGTCGACAGAGACTGAAAAAATACGTGAATTTATTGACGTCCTCCCACGGATCAATCCGTGGCTTTCATGCTTGATTTGGTTGTTGCTAGCGTCCGCGTCAAATAACCATTCCGAGACCGTGAGCATCAACCATTTTAGCTCTTATTACAACCAATAAGAAAACATCGGTGTATTTACGCATTCTTTAGAGCTCAACAGCCGCAGATGCGTTTCGCGGCGGCCGTTATGCGGAACAAACAGCCGGTATTGACGCAATGCACAAATAACGCTATAATCAGACTGAAATCAGTATTGAGGTGTTCAGTCATGGATTGTGCATTAGAAATAAAACAGCTTCGTGACCATATGGGAATGAACAGAGCGGAATTCTGTTCTTTCTTCCGGATCCCGTACCGGACTGTAGTGGATTGGGAAGCAGGAAAACGAAGAATGCCGGAATACGTTCTTGACCTGATGAAGTATAAGGCAGAGGCTGAAAGGAAAACGGAGGTGAACCCGTGAGCATCAGAGAAAAAGAAGTATTGAATATGCAGCTGGTATTGATTCCTCTGCTTGCAGAAAGCTGGAAAAAAAGTTATTCCGAACTGGCTGTCCTGTTTGACAAATATAACGTGCTCGGATATATCGATGTATGTTATGAGAACTATAATTCCACCGGGAATCAGGGGATCATTGATGACCTGCGGGAGTTTATAGAAATGCAGGGAGGCAGTGTTGCATGAAAGAGCTGTATCACGGTTCCATTTCACTATTTGATACGATTGATCTTCGTGCCGGAAAGGGATATAAGGATTTCGGCAAAGGTTTTTATGCAACTGCTGTAGCATCTCATGCAGAGAAGCTGGCAAAAAGGAACAAAGAAATTGCTGTAAAGCGGCGGGAACTTCTCAAAGCAAAGAATCAGTCCCTCATTACTGCTCCAATCATTGCATATCGCTACAATCTGCTTTTTAATGAAGAAACGGAGAATCTATCCGTCAGGGTTTTCACTTCCGCGGATACCGAATGGCTGCGGTTTATTATGATGAATCGTAAATGTCCTGACAGTGCACACGAATATGATATTGTTATCGGGCCGACCGCGGATGCAGAAACCACAACGATCATCAATGAATATTTTGATGAACTGGAAAGTTCCGGATATGCAGAGGAGATTTGCAGGGAGGTTATCAGTCAGCTGAAGCCTGAAAACCTTCCGAAACAGTATTTTTTCAGAACAGAAGAAGCGTTGAAAACCTTAATGTTCAATACCGTAAAAAGGCAGGTGGTAGGATAGTATGAAGAGTGCAGATCAGAATCGGGTGATACGAAGCATTGCAGTTTATCTGGTTGAGCAGCTTATGCAGCTGAAAAACTGTTCCCGGGATGAAGCGGTCAGCATCCTGATGCAGACAACGGTTTATGAGGCGCTTCTGGATACAGAAACAGATCTGTATCTTGAATCCAGAGAATCTGTTTTTGATATCTTGAAGGAAGAGTTGGCCGGAAATCCTTACAGGCTTCTTGTCGTATCATGAACCTGCTTTTGGAAAAGTCATTATTCAACGCAGCACTTTCTGCTGCGTTTTTATAATTGCAGATATATCATTTGTTCCGCGACCTGATGGCCGGGAGAACAGCAGGTTTGTTAGGGTCGGCCTGAAATGGTTCTTCCTCAACAATTCGTCAACTTGCTTTGGATTTCTTGGTTGGTGTTAACGAAGAGGAACCTGTTGGTATACAAAGGTCTGCTCAATACATTATAGGTGAAAGGTAACGAACGGATGAGGATGAACCGAGATTTCAACCAATGTTGGTCGGGAGACTTTCGCCATTTTGAGGCGGGAGACTTTCGCCAATTACTGACGGAAGAAAATCGCCGCAGAACTTAATCTTTCTTAATTCAGATCGGAAGTGATTGGATTTCCGGCTGGCTGTGTTATAATGCAGACACTTTCCTGTTGCAGGGGATAGGGCAACGCTGGGGAGCGACCCGAGCACTGCATCAGGTTCGGCAAGGTAACACAGAAAAAGTGTTACCTTCTCTTTTTTTGTTACCTTGCTGAAACAAAAGCGGTAAACCCCAAGGGGTCCGGGGGCTGGCCCCCGGAAGCTTGCCTATACATCAGTGTATTGCTTTAATCAGTTAACTTATGCCGGTACTGTCTGATGCCGGAGGACGAACCCCGGCTTCAATATTAAAAGTTTCACATTTCCTGCCACGGTAGCTGGTTCCTCTGAAGCTGTATACGCACGCATCATCGAAGATCCTATCAAGAGAGCAGAGAAGATCCTGATCAGAAGAAAAGAACCGGCTCCATTCTCCCGGGACAATGTTGCTCGTAAAGATCATGCAGTTTGGAGTATCCTTGCTGTATCTCCGATCTACCATATCGAAGAACAGACGGGTGTTGCCAGTGTCAAAGTTGCAATGACCGACTTCATCTATGATCAGACACGTCGGTTTGACAAGACCGTTGACAACAGATCCCTCCCGTCCATATTTCCGGGCTTCCGTGAATCTCTGGTTAAGTTCACTTGCTTTAAGGAAATATGTCTTCATTTCCTTTTTGCAGCAAGCTGTTCCAAAAGCCATTGCAAGATGGGTCTTGCCGACACCCGGAGGGCCGATAAAAGCGAGATTCTTCCCCGAATAAACTGCCGAAAGCGAGGACAGGCTCTCCAGTTTTTCCTTATCGGGGCCATAGATCCTGTCAAAACAAAAGTTTTCAAATGTTTTCGGGACTTTCTGCGGAAGCCGACTCAGTCTTAAAAGGGTGTCGATAACGGAATCTCTTTTGATATGACTGATATAGGAAAACACATCGCCTATCAGTTTTACATTTTCATCGGTCAGCTTGTTTTTGAATGCAAAGTCCGGAAGGCCGCCGATATATTTATCAATTTCGAGATACCTGGCACATTTGTTGATATCTTCAAATCCAAAGTCAGCCATTAGAATCACCAGCTTTCCCGAAGTTGAACTTCTCGAAACCCGTGATGCGTTCCGGCTGGGGCAGTTGAACCATTCTGGAGACAACGGGTGCCGTAGGGAATTCCTCCGGCTGTTCCTTTACATACTGGTCCTTACAGTAGGCATCCCTTCTGCTCCATGTGACGTTATGCTCAACGATCACTTTTGAAAGATCTTCAGAGTAAACCATCAGTCTGAAGTTCTCTCTTTTGACGCGACAGGTGTGGCTCGTGTAACTGCATGGGATTCCGAAACGGCGGCCTTCATAACTGACAAAACCGTCAAAGCTGATGCAACGGAGCGGACAGAGATAGAACCCGACCGCAAGCGTCATTTCAAGCTGCTTTGCAGACTTCATGCAGGAAGAAAGGTGTTCCTGTGCAGGAATGCAGTCAACAGCCTTATGGTATTTATTATTCTGACGGTTGCACCAGTTCAGCGCTTCGTAATTAAGCTCGGTCACGTTGCTGAAGCATCTTCCGACAACAAAGTTTTCCTTTACAAACCGTACCAGGCGTTCGACCGATCCCTTGGTAAAAGGGTGCCGTGGCTTGCAAAGCTTTGTCTTAAAACCGATTGTTTCCATGAAGGCCTCATAATCATGGTTCCAGATAGGGCGTCCTTCCGGATCCCGTCCGATCACTACACTCTTCATGTTGTCTGTCAGCACAAAGGCCGGAACTCCCATGTACAGGAAGGCATGGATCATGCCGATGAAAAGGTTCTCCTGTGTGGCATTCGGAAAGAATTCAACGTATCTTTCGCCACAGTTATGACAGATCATGGCAAAACATGCAGCACGATAGACGTTTCCGTCGCTGGATTCTATTTCGACAAAACCCCAGTCCATCTGGTAGGACTCGCCCGGCGCGGTTGAATAGCGCCGCCCGCGATTTCCCTGTGGATCCACGGCGTGCCGCTTGTCCGGGATCAGGTCTTTATGCTCTGAAATGTATAACTTTACCTGTGTTTGCTTCCCGGAGTATCCGAGTTCGCTGATTCTTTCATATACGACCTCGGAGTTTGAAATGCCCTTCTTTAACAGGTCATCCACAACACCGGTAAAGCCGGTAATTACGGTTACTTCGGCTTTCCTTCCTTTGTTGCCATGCTCTTTGACTACAAAACCGTTCTTCTGCAGTGTGCGCAGCTTCGCCCTGGAGATACCGGTTCTTCTTTCGAGCTCTGCGAGATTGACTTTCTCGATATCGAATTTTGTGCCCAGCTCAAGCTTCAAATCTGCGAGAGCCTGTGTTATTATTGTACTTAGTGTCTGCTCGTAAATTTAAAACATATATAAAACAACAGTAAACTCGATATTTATGG
>JAZUHZ010000046.1:0-16509 GCA_045642005.1 Candidatus Avilachnospira sp. | reverse complement strand
CTGCTTCGTAAAGCGCATCGATATCCACAACCGCACCGTTCTCAAATCTCTCTTCGAGGGTGCTTACATTGATGCCGACATACTCAACTCTGTTTCTGCAGAGGAAGCCTCTCTTCGGGAGTCTTCTGTAAAGAGGCATCTGGCCGCCTTCGAGACCAGGTCTCGGAGCGCCGCTTCTGGCCTTCTGGCCCATATGTCCGTATCCGGCTGTCTTTCCGTTTCCTGAACCGGGTCCACGGCCCTTACGGAAGTTCTAGGCATGCTTTGAACCATCTGCCGGTTTTAAATTTGATAATTCCATTCTGTACCTCCCGGATTAGATCTCTTCAACCTTCACCATGTGCTTCACCTGATTGAGCATGCCTCTTACAGCTGCGTTATCAGGATATTCACGGGTCTGGCCGATCTTCTTAAGACCAAGTGCTGCAACAGTCTTCTTGTTCTTCGGAACCTGAGCGATCGTTGACTTTGTAAGGGTAACCTTTAACTTTTCTGCCATTTCTCGATCCTCCCTATTACTTAAGAATTTCTGCTACGGACTTTGAACGGAGTTCTGCGCACTTCTCAGGAGTCTTCATTGCCTTTAATCCTTCGATGGTTGCAAGAACGCAGTTAACTTTGTTTCTGGATCCGAGTGACTTGGTACGGATGTTCTTGATGCCTGCAAGCTCGAGTACGCTACGTGCGGGGCCGCCGGCGATCACACCGGTACCTTCGGGAGCTCTCTTCAGAAGCACTGTGGAGCTTCCGAACTCACCGTAGAAGTCGTGAGGAACTGAATTGTTCTTATCCATGGAAACAGTAACAAGATTTCTCTGTGCTGCTTCTTTGCCTTTTCTGATTGCCTCGGGAACCTCGGCTGCCTTTCCAAGGCCTGCGCCTACGTGGCCATTGCCGTCGCCGACTACTACAAGTGCGGAGAATCTCATGGTACGTCCGCCCTTAACGGTCTTTGATACACGCTTGATGGCTACAACCTTATCATTGAGTTCTAATGACTTGGGATCGATCATTTCTTTTCTCATTGTTCTCCTCCTCCTTAGAAATCAAGTCCGGCTTCACGGGCTGCATCAGCAAGTGCCTGGATCTTTCCGTGATAGATGAATCCGCCACGGTCAAATACTACCTGTTTTACACCCTTCTCAAGGGCTCTTTCAGCGACGAGCTTTCCTACGAAAGCTGCTGCTTCTGCGTTATCGGTGTACTCGAGCTCTGCTGCTGCCTTCTCCAGTGTGGATGCTGCGCAGATGGTCTTTCCTACGGTATCGTCGATAACCTGAGCATACATGTGATTGTTGCTTCTGAATACGCTAAGACGCGGTCTCTCAGGTGTGCCTGAGATATAATGACGAAGTCTTGCGTGCTTCTTCTGGCGAATTTCGCTCTTTGACTCTTTATTGATCATTATTTTGCACTCCTTAGCTTATTACTTACCGGTCTTACCGACTTTACGTCTGATAACTTCGTAATCGTACTTGATTCCTTTGCCCTTATAGGGTTCCGGAGGTCTCTTCATACGGATCTCTGCTGCGTACTGGCCTACTGCCTCTTTTGAGATACCCTTTACGATGATCTTGTTCTGACCTTCGCATACGGTCTCAATGCCTTCCGGATCCTCCATCTCGATGGGATGTGAATATCCGAGGTTGAGGGTAAGTACCTTGCCGGCCTTAGCTGCTCTGTAACCGACACCGTTGACCTCAAGTACCTTCTGATAACCTGTGCTGACACCGGTTACCATGTTGTTGATAAGTGTTCTGGTGAGTCCGTGTAAAGCTCTGTTCTGCTTTACGTCGTTGGGACGTGATACAAGGATCTGTCCGTCCTTCTCCTCAATGGTGAGCTGGGGAGCAAATGCTCTTGTAAGTTCGCCCTTGGGACCCTTTACTGTCACTACGTTGCCGTCTGCTACTTTTACGGTAACGCCTGCCGGGATCACTACCGGCTGTTTTCCGATTCGTGACATCGTCGTTTCTCCTTTCTTACATTGTCGATCCTCAGATCGTTTTCAGATTGTTGTTTACCAGATGAAGCAGAGAACTTCTCCGCCTACGCCCTGCTTTCTTGCAGCTTTGTCTGTAAGAACACCGGCGTTTGTGGAAACGATTGCTGTTCCAAGTCCGCCGAGAACCTTGGGCATATCTTCCTTGCCTGCGTATACTCTGAGGCCGGGCTTTGAGATCTTTTTAAGACCTGCAATAACTCTTTCTCCGTCAGGAGTGTACTTCAGGAAGAGACGCATATCCTTGAAGTTTCCGTTCTCTACGATCTCGTACTTCTCGATGTAGCCTTCCTCAACGAGGATGTCAGCGATTCTTAATTTGATCTTTGATACGGGCACATCAACTGTTTTGTGCTTTCTCATGTTTGCGTTACGAATTCTCGTAAGCATGTCAGCAATAGGATCACTCATTTTCTTTTTCTCCTTTTTTTATGCGATATCCTTTGATTTACGTCGGAAGTTTGAACCGGTTGCGGATCAGCCACCGAAACACTTATCCGGCGCATGCATTATGTAAAAGCCTTTCCCCGCGCGAAAAGCGCGGGGCTGCTTTTTACCGTTTTTTTACCAGCTTGCTTTTCTTACTCCGGGGATCTCACCCTTGTAAGCCAGCTCTCTGAAGCAGACACGGCAGATTCCGTATTTTCTGAGAACAGAGTGCGGTCTTCCGCAGAGCTGACATCTGGTATACTCTCTTGTTGAGAACTTAGCGGGACGAGCCTGCCTGATCTTCATAGAAGTCTTTGCCATTTTTTAGCTCCTCTCTCTTATTTCGCGAAGGGCATGTTGAACAGTCTGAGCAGTTCTCTTGCCTCTTCATCTGTCTTGGCGGTGGTTACGAAGATGATGTCCATTCCACGGGTCTTGTCTACCTTGTCGTACTCGATCTCAGGGAAGATGAGCTGTTCCTTGATACCAAGTGCGTAGTTTCCTCTGCCGTCGAACGCGTTCGGGTTTACACCACGGAAGTCACGTACACGGGGAAGGGAAAGGTTGATGAGACGGTCTGCAAAATCGTACATCTTCTCGCCGCGGAGAGTAACCTTGCATCCGATGGACATTCCCTCACGGAGCTTGAAGTTTGCAACTGACTTTCTTGCCTTTGTAATAACAGCGTGCTGTCCTGAGATGATCTCAAGATCACGAACAGCAGAGTCTAAAACTTTGGCATTCTCTTTTGCTTCACCAACGCCCATGTTGATTACGATCTTCTCGAGCTTCGGAACTTCCATGATGTTCTTGTAACCGAACTTCTTGATCATGGCATCCTTGATCTCTGAATTGTAGATTTCTTTTAATCTGGCCACAGTTTTTTCCTCCTTTCGCTTAGATTGTCTTGCCGGTCTTCTTGGCGAAGCGAACCTTCTTGCCGTCTTCGAATCTGAATCCGACTCTGGTTGCCTGGCCGTCAACTACGAGCATTACGTTGGATACATCGATGGGATTTTCTTTCTTCACGATGCCGCCGTTGGGGTTAGCCTGTGAGGGTTTTGCGTGCTTTGTAGCTACGTTTACGCCTTCAACGATGATTCTTCCGGTCTTCTGATCGCATGAAAGAACCTTGCCTTCCTTACCTTTATCCTTGCCGGCGATCACTTTTACCATATCGTCTTTTTTGATCTTATTCATCGTGAACCTCCTTATAATACTTCGGGAGCAAGTGAAACGATCTTCATGTAGTTATGGTCACGAAGCTCTCTTGCCACCGGCCCGAAAATACGGGTTCCGCGAGGAGTGCCATCATCTTTCAGGATAACTGCTGCATTCTCATCGAAACGGATGTATGAGCCGTTTGCTCTGTGTGTCTTCTGTACGGTACGTACGACAACAGCCTTTACGACATCACCTTTCTTTACCATGCCGCCGGGGGTTGCATCCTTTACGGTTGCAATGATCATGTCCCCGATGCGGGCATATCTTCTGGTTGAACCGCCCATTACGCGGATGACAAGGAGTTCCTTGGCACCGGTATTGTCAGCAACCTTAAGTCTTGATTCCTGCTGTACCATCTGACTCCTCCTTATCTAGCCTTTTCAACGATTCTGACAAGTCTCCATCTCTTTGTCTTACTAAGAGGTCTTGTCTCCATTACTTCTACGGTATCGCCCTCGCCGCACTCATTGTTCTCATCATGAGCCTTCAGAGTGTAGGTGCTCTTAACGATCTTACCGATCAAAGGGTGCTTTACATGCTGCTCGATCGCTACAGTAATGGTCTTGTCCATCTTGTTGCTGATGACCTTACCGATACGTGTTTTTCTAAGATTTCTTTCTTCCACGGTCATGTTCTCCTTTCCCTTTAATCTTTCTTCTGTGTGATCACAGTCTGAATGCGGGCGATGTTCTTGCGAACTTCGGTGATTCTTGCTGTGTTGTCAAGCTGGTTGGTTGCGTTCTGAAAACGGAGATTGAAAAGTTCCTTCTTAGCTGCAACCAGATCTTCGTTTAACGCTTTTACATCTTTGGCGTTGAGCTCTTCCAAATACTTTTTACTCTTCATTAGTTTTCACCGCCTTCCAAATCTGCCTTGGAAGCAATCTTGCAGGTAAGCGGTAACTTATGCATTGCAAGACGGAGAGCTTCTCTGGCTGCCTCTTCCGGAACTCCGGCGATCTCAAAGAGAACGCGTCCGGGTTTGATTACTGCTACGTAGTACTCAACAGCACCTTTACCGGAACCACCACGGACACCGATGGGCTTTGAGGTAACGGGCTTATCCGGGAATACTTTGATCCAGACCTGACCGCCACGCTTGATGTAACGTGTCATGGCAACACGGGCTGCCTCGATCTGATTGGCCTTCAGCCAGCAACGTTCGGTAGCTACTAAACCATACTCGCCGTATGCGATCTTGTTTCCGCGGTTAGCGGGACCCTTCATCGAACCACGCTGCTGCTTACGATATTTTGTTCTCTTAGGCATTAACATGATTATTTGTCGCTCCCTTCTTTAGTATTTTTCTTCTTCGGAAGTACTTCGCCCTTGTAGATCCATACCTTGACGCCAAGTCTGCCGTAGGTTGTTGCAGCCTCTGCAAAACCGTAGTCGATGTCGGCACGGATGGTCTGAAGCGGAATGGTTCCCTCTGAATAGAACTCGCCTCTTGCGATATCAGCGCCGCCAAGACGTCCGCCGACATAGGCCTTGATTCCGAGAGCACCTGACTTCATGGTTCTTCCGATGGCCTGCTTAACGGCACGACGGAAGGATACACGGTTCTCAAGCTGCTGTGCGATGGACTCTGCAACAAGCTGAGCATCCTTATCGGGGCGCTTGATCTCTTTGATATCCATGAAGAGTTTCTTCGTTGTGTACTTCTGAGTTTCAGCCTTAAGCTTGTCGATCTCTGAACCGCCCTTGCCGATTACCTGGCCGGGTTTTGCGGTGTAGAGGATCACTTTCACTCTGTCAGCAGTTCTCTCGATCTCGATCTTGGAGATACCGGCTGCGAAGAGTTTCTTCTTAAGGAACTTTCTGATGTTATAGTCTTCCACGAGGCTCTGTGAGAAATCCTTTCCCTCAGCATACCACTTGGAGTCCCAGTCTTTAATAACGCCGACTCTGAGGCCGTGCGGATTAACTTTCTGTCCCATGCTTTCCTCCTTAGTTCTTCTTCTCGTCAAGAATAACGGTGATATGTGAGGTGCGCTTCTCGATGCGATAAGCTCTGCCCTGTGCTCTGGGCTGGATCCTCTTCATTGTGGGGCCCTTGTCTGCGTAGCAGGCTGCTACATAAAGGTTGTCCCTGTCCATATCGTTATTGTTTACTGCATTGGCTGCAGCTGACTCGAGGAGCTTCTTAACTAAAGATGATGCATAACGGGGATTGTAGGTTACAATTCCGAGTGCAGTGTTAAGATCCTTGCCTCTGATTGCGTCTAATACGAAGCATGCCTTCTGTACGGAAACCCTTGCGTAGGAGAGCTTAGCGCTCGGACGGGTATCTTTAACGGCATTTCTTTCTCTCTTGATTTGTGATCTGTGACCTTTTGCCATTTGATTTCCTCCTTCCGATTATCTTGCGCCGGTCTTCTTTTCGTCCTTACCGTGACCCTTGAAGGTTCTGGTAACTACGAACTCGCCGAGTTTATGTCCTACCATGTCTTCTGTTACGAATACCGGTACATGCTTTTTGCCGTCATGAACGGCGATCGTGAAGCCTACCATCTGCGGGAAGATAGTAGAACGTCTTGACCATGTCTTGATTACGGACTTCTGTCCTGAGGCGTTCATTGCATCGATCTTCTTCAGTAAAGAAGCGTCTGCGAACGGTCCCTTTTTCAGTGAACGATGTGACATTTCCTTTCTCCTCCTTTAATTATTTGATGGCTCTGCCGTCACGTCTTCTCATGATCAGCTTGTTGGAAGATTTCTTCTTCTTTCTTGTCTTAAGACCCATAGCAGGCTTGCCCCACGGGGTTGAAGGACCGGGACGACCGATCGGTGCACGGCCTTCTCCACCACCATGCGGGTGGTCGTTCGGGTTCATTACGGAACCGCGGACGGTAGGACGGATGCCCATGTTTCTGATACGGCCTGCTTTGCCGTAGTTGATAAGGTTGTGCTCGCCGTTGCCAACGATGCCGATGGTGGCTCTGCACTGTGCGCTTACCATTCTCATTTCACCTGAGGGGAGACGAAGGGTTGCGTACTCGCCTTCCTTTGCCATAAGCTGTGCGGAGTTTCCTGCACTTCTTACAAGCTGTCCGCCCTTGCCGGGAAGAAGTTCGATGTTGTGGATGTTGGAACCTACGGGGATCTTCTCAAGAGGAAGGCAGTTGCCGACTCTTGCTTCCGCCTCAGCGCCGCTCATTACTTCCATGCCGTCGGTAAGTCCCTCGGGAGCAAGGATGTAAGCCTTCTCGCCGTCTGCGTAGCAGATGAGAGCGATGTTGGCGGTTCTGTTGGGATCGTATTCGATTCCGAGTACCTTAGCGGGCATTCCGTCCTTCTGGTTTCTCTTGAAATCTACGATTCTGTACTTCTGTCTGTTTCCGCCGCCGTGATGACGAACGGTGATCTTACCCTGGTTATTACGTCCGGCTGTTTTCTTTTTTCCGGCAAGAAGACTCTTTTCAGGTGTTGTCTTTGTGATTTCCGCGAAATCAGAACCTGTCATGTTTCTTCTTGAAGGTGTATAAGCCTTGTATGTCTTAATACCCATGACTTTGTCTTTTCTC
The DNA here is from genome assembly GCA_045642005.1 of Candidatus Avilachnospira sp. Lineage (GTDB taxonomy): Bacteria > Bacillota > Clostridia > Lachnospirales > Lachnospiraceae > Avilachnospira. Next base: position 9,328 of record JAZUHZ010000046.1, on the reverse strand, counting down.
CTTTACTGTTATTGTCGCAGTGTCGTCTGCCTAATGTGTACCTTCCGGTACCGTGAGGACTTATGAATTAAAGTCCTGAGAAGATCTCGATCGGCTTACTGTCCTTGGTAAGGGTTACGGTTGCCTTCTTGATCTTTGCTGTCTCGCCGAAGGTGTAACCGCGGCGGCGGCTCTTGCCGTCATGCTTGGCGGTGGTCACGGACTCAACCTTGGTGCCGGGGAACATCTTCTCGACAGCTTCTTTGATCTGTGTCTTTGTTGCTTCCGGCACTACAAGGAATGTGTACTTGTTCTGTGCCATAGCAGCCATTGAGGTTTCGGATACAACCGGCTTTAATATTACATCATAGTACATTACTGCTGCCATTATGCGTATACCTCCTCAACTTTCTTAACAGCCTCTTTCGAAGCGATGACTGTCTCATACTTCATGATGTCATAAGTATTGATGGTGTTGACCTGAGCAGTCTTGACTCCGGGAATGTTTCTTGCTGAAAGGATCGCGTTCTTGTCAAGTGAATCAAGGATAACAAGAGCCTTCTCTGCTTTCAGAGCATTGAGCATTGCCTGGAAGTTTTTGGTCTTTGCTTCGTCGAGCTTTATCTCATCAACAATCAGGAACTTGCCTGCTTCCACGCGGCTTGTAAGAGCGGACTTGAGAGCGGCTCTCTTTTCCTTCTTGTTCATTGATACGGTGTAATCTCTGGGTACGGGTGCGAATGCCACGCCGCCGTGTGTCCACTGGGGAGCTCTTGTTGAACCCTGACGTGCATGTCCGGTTCCCTTCTGTCTCCAGGGCTTTGCGGTGCTGCCGGAAACCTCGGATCTGGTCTTGGCCTTCTGGGTACCCTGACGTACTGCGCACAGATGTGCAACGACTGCTTCGTGAACGAGGTTCTCGTTGACTTCTACGGCGAAGATCTCATCGTTAAGATCATAGGTACCGACTTCTGCGCCCTGCATGTTGTATACAGCTACATTTGCCATTTGTTTAGTCCTCCTTTCTTTCCATCAAATCACTTGCCTGATTTTACAGTCTCTTTGATGGTTATAAGGGACTTCTTGGGTCCGGGCACGGAGCCCTTAACCAGCAACAGATTGTTCTCGGCATCAACTCTGACGATTTCGAGGTTCTGGATAGTTCTCTGTACAGAACCCATGTGACCGGGCATTCCCTTACCCTTCCAGATACGTCCGGGTGTGGTAGCTGAGCAGTTGGAACCCTGATGTCTGTGGAACTTTGAACCGTGCTTCATGGGTCCTCTGTGCTGTCCGAATCTCTTGATGGCACCCTGGTATCCTTTACCCTTTGTGATAGCGGTAGCGTCAACCTTGTCGCCTGCTTCGAAGATGTCAGCCTTGATCTCGTCTTTTACCTTGTACTCGGAAGCGTTCTCGAATCTGAACTCTCTCAGATATCTCTTTACTTCCACGTCTGCCTTTGCGAACTGTCCTTTAACGGGCTTGTTCACAAGCTTCTCTCTGATGTCCTGGAATCCTACCTGGACAGCTTCGTAACCGTCTTTGTCTGCAGTCTTAACCTGTGTTACTACGCAGGGACCTGCAAGAAGGACTGTTACAGGAATGAGCTCACCGTTCTCATTGAAAACCTGAGTCATTCCGACTTTTGTAGCGAGAATCGCCTTTTTCATTTGTTTTCCTCCTTGGATAATCTACAGCGGAACGCTTATGCGTTCATGAAAGACCAGCGCATCCCGTGGGATGGAAGGTTTTTCTTCTTAATTAATTGAAACAGTTTATTCCTCTGTCTTCGGTGCAGCCTTCTTCACAGTGGGCTTCTTAGCCGCGGGCTTCTTTGCTGCGGGCTTTGTAACGAGCTGCTTTCTTGCGGACTTGGTCTTATCTGCTTCGTTCTTCATCTGAACATCGATGTATACGCCTGCGGGCATATCCAGTCTCTGAAGGGTCTCCATGGTCTTGGGACCGGGATTCAGGATGTCGATGAGTCTCTTGTGCGTTCTCTGCTCGAACTGCTCACGGCTGTCCTTATACTTGTGAACGGCACGAAGAATGGTTACAACTTCCTTCTTAGTAGGAAGAGGTACGGGGCCTGATACTTCTGAGCCTGACTTCTTGCAGCTGTCAACGATTTTTGCTGCGCTCTGGTCGATGAGCTCGTGATCGTAAGCCTTTAATGTGATTCTCATGATCTGATTTGCCATAAAAAAAGTCGCCTCCTATTCGTACTTTCTAAAGCAGTACGACAAGTGGTGACTGTACACGTTGTCGGGTGTGTCGCGTTGCGAAGCGCGAACCTGCACCCCGCTATCCGGACTCTTTTCCGGAGCTATTTCCTGGTACAGTGACTTGTCGCCAATTTCTTTGACATTTGCTCCCCGTAAAAACCCGCTGCGCTTATGGTTTTGCGCTTTGCGGCAACCTCACGGATCATTGCTATCATGCCACAGCCTCGTTAAGATAACACAAAAGCGCCTGCGATTGCAAGCGCTTTCTTAGTTTTTTATGAAATATATTGTTCTTTTTTAAATACAACGTTTTTAAAGAGGTTGTGGTCGAAAAATTCGGGGATTTTATGCAAATACCAGGGTTCCGAAATCCGGCGGATAGTGGAAGCAGGGATGATCGACGGTCATCGGGTTCCAGGAGAAGTAGTGTTCCTTTTCCGTGAGGTCGCCGCACTTATAGAAGTTTCCTTTCATCTGCACACCCTCTTCGAAGGCAAAGCCGGGGAAAAACCGTGTTACGAACGCGCGCGGCACCGTATAGGTGATGTTCCATCCGGTAAGCGTCCTCTCCGCTTTCGGGCTGAACATATTGTACGGCGGATCTCCTGTCAGAAGGCGGCACAGCGTATCGGGGCCGGTTCCGAATCCGAGGTACATCGCGCAGTTCGGATTGTACTCAATATTAAAGTATCTTCCGTCTCCGAGCGGGGAGAAGAAGAACTCCAGGCAGGAATCCTCGCAGGGCATTCCCATGAGGCCTTCATGGGTCGCCCGGATCTTCTTTTCCCGGGCGGACAGCCTGACGAACAGATTTTCCGCATTGTAGCACACCTGCGCTCCTGCCTCTACATCCGGCTGGTCATATCCCCAGCACACGTTACTGATTTTTGCTTCCGGGATCTTCTCCCAGTCCACCGCTGCGACTTCTCCCGCGGCTGTTTTTACAATCTTATATTCCATACTTTCTTCCTTAATATATTTTGTTTCTGTATCCTCTTTCGGTCTGTCGCAGTCCTGTATGCGGGTCAACGAACGGTCACAGGACAGTGCTCCCCTGCAGATCCGTTTCTCTGAGCGAGAGCTTTCCCTGCCTTTTCGGGGAAATATGATCTCTTCTGTTTCCGGCGTGCAGGTCCTCTGACAGGCTATCAGATGAGGTACGTCCGGATCAGCTTGTCCAGGTATACGGTCGACAGCGGATTTTCCGTATCTTCCATCGTGATCAGAAGTTTCTTTCCCACGACAACCCCATTGGCAGCATACCACTCCAGTTTCCGGAAAGCTGATGCCCTGTAGTTCGGATCCCCCATCATTCCCAAATGCTCCAGGCCGAAGGTTTCCCTGGTGCGTATATTGAGCGCTGTGAAATCCGGGTAAACAAAATGCCCGTTAACGCTCCACGGATATTCATACCGATACGGTACTCCTAATTCCCGGAGTCTTCCGGCTATGATGATCTCAGACTTCGACCGGACCCGTTCTCCTTTGGCGGTATAGAACTCGCCGGGCGGAAACGGCGCCGGATTTCCCTGATACCGGACCTGCTGCCATCTCCGGGCATATTCCTCATTGGAGAGAACCTGAGGAACAACAAAAGCCTTTCGGTCTTCGCTTAACTTTTCATAAGTCTGTGTCAGACAATCCGGATCATATTTCAAAAGAAAACTCTCCAGAAGCTTTTGCTGTTTTTTTGCCTCATCCAAAAGATGCAGTTCGTAGTCCTTCTGCATCAGTGCAGAGATCAGCTGCGTATTATCCTTGCTGATATATCTTTTCTTTCCGTCATCATCAGCTGAATAATACGTACACGTATCATGGGATTTGCTCATCCATATCTTCCCAGGCGGAAAGGAATCGATTCTTGATTCTATGGTAGCGATGAGGTTTGAAACTGTTTTTAATTTTTCTTTTATAATAGTAGTAAGCATATTATTATATAACTGTGTTCCGGACAGTATGATATATGCTGGCTAAAGTGTACCATAAACCAGACAGCTCTACAAGAGATAACTTGCCATTGGAACCTTTCCCTGAATTTTATTTTTAAATTCCATTTCTGAACTCCGCGGGGGAATTCAGTCTTGCAAGAGTGGAATTAACTCATGCAAATGGTGGGCCGCTGACCCTCAAGGTCGGAGGTGACCCTTCACCTCCCTGTCTGCCCATAAGCACTTCCAGGATCCTGTGTCAAGGGCGCCGCAGGCGGCACTGCTTCCCCTTGACACAGGTTTCGGGAAGCGCTACCCGTTCTGCACGGCAACCCTGTTTCCATTCAAGCGGCTGCGTAGGTAGAGATTTTCATTTTTCGTTTATATACCTACGGCGGTAGGTAGAGATTTTCATTTTTCGTTTTTATACCTACTGAAGTGTACCCTTTGTCAAGGACAACTTTGAATTTTAGGGGTGTCAGCTGACACCCTGCATGATATACTGCAACTGCTTTACCGGATATGGAGGATAGTGCAACGCTGGGGAGCGACATGAGCGCCATACCGGGTTTGCGAGAGGCAGTGCAGAACGTACTGCCTTTTTGTTTTCCCGGGATTGTCACTGCCTCTTGGAAACCAAAGCGTTAAACCCCCGGGGTCTGGGGCAGAGCCCCAGTGTTACTTTTGCTTTTCGGATCGTAGACCGGAAGCGGATAGATCCCTGTCTGCAGGTACCGGCAGTACTCTGCGGGAGACAGTTTCAGAAGTTCCCACTGATACCGATCCTTGTTGTAATAGTCTATCCAGTCATCAACCTGAGCTTTCACATCATCAAAGGATGCACAGGAACTGATCTTTTCACAGATCTCATCCTTCATGTGACCGAAAAAACTTTCCTGCGGGGCATTGTCCCAGCAGTTGCCGCGGCGGGACATGGACTGGATAAACTCCCTGTCCCGGAGTTTCTGGATGAATGCATAGCTGGTGTAGTGGCAGCCCTGATCACTGTGGACAATTGTTTCATTATCCAGCGTGCTTCCGTACTCTCTGACAAGCTGGTCGACGGTTTCGAGGACGAAGTCGACTTTCAGGCTCTGGCTGAGCTGCCATGCGAGGATCTCATGGGTGAAGGCATCCAGGACCGTGGAGAGATAGCACTTTTCATCACCGAAAAACAGATAGGTGATGTCCGTCAACAGCACTTTGCGCGGCTTCTGCCGGAACTCACGTTTCACGACATTCGGAGCGACATTGCTCGTTGCCAGTGCTTTTGCCATCCTCCGGTACGGGTTGGCCTTCCTGATGGGGCAGACCAGATGGTATTTACTCATCAGACGCCGGATCTTCTTTACGTTCATGATGATGCCCTGATGCAGGAGCCTCATGTGGATACCGCGTGCCCCTTTGGCATAGCCGCGGAAACGGTAGGCTTCCAATACCAGTTCAAAATCAGCCTGGTCATTGTCTTCGCGGGTCTTTCTGATCGGTGCCGCATCCATCCAGGCATAGAAGCCGGATCTGGATACGCCGGCGATCCGGCACATCTGGGAGATGCTCAGGAGGTTTTGGTCCTGCCGGATCGCTTCATATATGACAGCGAACTTTACTTCGGCTGGTGCCTGGATTCCCATTGTCTCCGAGCCTCCATATCTGCCACCTGCAGTTTTTTTAAAAACTCAACCTCCTGGCGAGTATAGGCAAGCTCATGCTCCAGCTGCCTGATGCGGGTATCAACGGATTCTTCCCCGTTTTTTGCCGGCCGGCGATAATTATTCTGCCGGTTATCTGAGAATCCGGTATCCCGCTTTGCCTGCTTGTTCAGTGTGTAGCAGAAGCTTTTGGTCCTGGCTTCGCCGAGAACCTCCGGATCAATGCCGCATTCCAGAAAAATGTCCCGGATACTCATACCGGAGGAATGCTTCTGATAGAAGTGGCGTTTGAATTCTTCTGTGAAATGGATAGTACTCGGTGAGATGTTTTTAACATACGGGTTCGCACGCAGGAGCTCCATCTGTTTCTGGGTAAATGGATGTGTATGGGTTTTGTTCACGGGGATCCGATCCTTTCCGTTGCCTTGATGATCGGATACATCTTATCACAAAACTCTCCAGCTGTGTGTCCACCGGAAGGGGTTTCACCCCTAAAATCGTGTCCGAAAGACAGGGGGGCCTAAAATACCGGTGTCCATTTTACTGGGTACAGTTTATACGGCGGTAGGTAGAGATTTTATTTTTCTCGATTTATACCTACATTTGGTAGGTAGAGATTTCATTTTTTCAATTTCATACCTACATCCGTAGGTAGAGATTTCGTTTTTTCTGATTTATACCTACATCCGTAGGTAGAGATTTCGATTTTCCATTTTTATACCTACATCGCCAGGCTGGGAGCCCGCGTTTCCTGTTTATCCCTGCATTGATGCAAGCGATGAACCGATCTCCGCCATTGCCTTTTGGAGAAAGCCAGAGGAAGTTGAAGGAAGTTGAAGGGAGTTGAAGGGAATTGCCGGTTTCTGCTGGGCGGAATTGGGGAAATAAAAAACGGCCGATGGCAGACTGGCTGCTTCGGCCACATTGGAAACTGACGGGAATGGATTGGGTCATGGAAAAGCTGACAAGACGGCAATAGCGGCGGATCCAGTAACAATGCCGCGCTCCGTGGCGTCGCGAAAATTATGCCAGGATGACGATGGCGACGGTGGCGAGTATGAGACCGGTGATCTGGGTGCGGGTGAGTTTCTGCCGGAAGAGAAGCACGTCCATGATCGTGATGAAGAAGAGCTTGCCGCCGTCAACGATCGGGAAGGCAACGGTAGCCGGAAGTGCCTCCACGGCCAGCATGGTCGTGATGTGCAGAAGCGAATTGCAGAGTCCCGAGAAAAACGAGGACAGAAGGAGCTTGCCGCGGTTTCCGAAAAGCTTTACGGTGACGGGTTCACGGCGGATCTTTACATTATATATAAGGTAGAGAACCGTCACAGCGGTCGCAACGATAAAGTTATAGAAGAGAAATCCGTAGATCTCGTCTGAATGGCCGGAAAGGGCCAGCATTTTCTGGATGATGCCGAGGGTACCGCACAGGGTGAAGAGAAGCAGGGATAGAACAACCCAAAGCCAGTTGACCCGGCGGGCCGGTGACTTGCCGGACTCAGGGGATCCAACATTTGATGTGGTGTCTATGTTTGATGCAACATCGACGCTTGATGCGGCGCTGGCGTTTGATTTAGTGCCGGCTTTGGATTTGGTACCGTTTTCTGCTTTGATCTCAGCTTTCGGATTGACAATGAGGACCATCGCCAGAAGCATCAGAAGGATGCCTGCGGCGCGAAGGGGTGTCAGCGTCTCCTTCCAGACGATGCAGGCAAAGGCGATTGTGAGGATGAGGCCGCCGTTGGCCATAAGATCCGTGAGGGACATGGAACCGTGGCGGAAGGCTTCGTTGCCGACGATCTGCTCTGCTGCCACCAAAACTCCAAAGACAATGGAAAGCCTCAGGGTATCTGATGAGACCGGCTGCATGCCGCCAAAGACAGCAAGGACTATGGCCGATACAAAAAGAACGACGATCGAGTAGAGGATGTTGTCGCTGGTGGTCTTAAGCTCCCGCTTGGCAAAAGCGTTTTTCAGGCAGGAGCAGCCGGTGGCGGTGAGAAATACGAGAAGGACGACGATAAAATTCTTCATGGAGCAGGAATTAAACTATGGTTTGGGTGGATAAGGGTACTGCAGGGCGTTTCCCAGGGGAAATGATTCCTCGCTGCGCTCGGAATCCCTGAGGGTAAGAATGCCACTAATACAGGAAACTGTCCCCGAAACGATTAGGCAAAAAGCGAAGGTCTCTAATGCAAGGGGCTGTCCCCGAAACGCCGGGCAGACACTGGTTGGTTCAAATGAAAGCGGTTGCCCCCGGGGAATGGCTGGGTGAGCAGGGCCCCGGAAACGGGCGGGTGCCCGGGGGCTTTTCTGGTTACAGCCTGTCGAGGAAAGTCAGGGTGTAATGGTAGTCTCTGGTCTCCCCGGGGCCGAGGGTCGGGGCGGTGCAGCCGGGCTCACCGAGTTTCGGGCCGTCCATATTGAGGACAACCGGCTCGAGGGCGACAACGTACTCGCCTTTGGCGATATATTTCCATTCATTGAATGCCGGGAAATCATCGCCCCGGAAAGATACATGTACGCCGAGGCCGCGCTTTCTGTTAAATACCGTGTATTCCGAGAGACCATTCGCATCCTGTTTCAGGTGATGCAGGAATTCGAGATTTTTCTGTCCTTCCGTGACCGGTGCCTCCATGGTATGGATATTGGGGAAGTAGGGTGCGGATGCCTCGTCGAGGGCGCGGCTTTCTTCCGCGTCAAAGAGAAGCTCGGTACCTTCTTCCAGGAGCGGATAGCCGTAGTTTAAATGAAGGCCATAAGCGTAGGGGCGCTCTGTGTAGTCATGGTTCGTGATGCTGTCGGTGATTGCAATGGCATCCTCGCCGTAACGGAAACGAAGGGTGCGCTTTAAGGTGAAGTTTCCTTTTCCGAAGGCGGTTTCCCGCATGATGCCGGTGAGGACAACTTCCGGGACGCCGTCTGAAATGCGGCGCTCATAGAATGCATTTTCCGCAGGAGTATTGGCGATCCGCCCGTGCTGGCCGCGCTCATCTCCGGAAGCGTCGGTGTAGGCGCCGCCGGCGTTTTGCAGGCCCATGGTGGTGAGCATGCCGGCGAAGAAGCTGCGAAGCCAGCGGTTTCTCTGCGCATCATAATACGGCGCGGCAACGATGCCGCAGTTGCCGATGAAGTTCAGGTTCTGCCCTTTGTAGCGGACCTGGTAGATGTCCATGCAGCGGCCCGGAAGGACCGTGGCAGAGAGGTTTCCGCCGTTGTGGACTTCCATGAAGCGGACGCCTTCTGCGTATCCGCCGGAAAGGGTGCCGTCGTAGACGGTCATGAGCTGGTCGGGGGAGGCAATGTAGCCCTGATCAAAATACATAGGGGACTCCTTTTTGGAAGAAGGGGATGGCATGGCAGGTGCTGCGCATGAGTTGTGTGAAACACCGCGCGCATGAGTTGTGTGAAATCGAGTAGGGGGAATTTTCTTCCCCCTCTCACACCACCGTACGTGCCGTTCGGCATACGGCGGTTCAGCATAACTTCAATGCATGTCGTTCGTTGTAGTAGTCAAGACAACTGATTAGTCCGGCCTTTTCCA
>JAZUHZ010000045.1:0-5445 GCA_045642005.1 Candidatus Avilachnospira sp. | reverse complement strand
TGCCTGATACGTCTCTTCCACACACTTTTCTGTAAAGGAGCGGAGCAGTGCGGCCGCCTCTTCAGAACATCCGTTCTCTTTCAGCTCCAGTGCCGTCTTCTCAATTTCGGGAACCTCCTCCTGCCATGCTTTCTCGAGCCGGTCGAATTCTTTTCTGACAAGTGTATGGCGTTCTTCATAGCCGGTCCCGTTCTCGTCACCGTTGATCTCATCAAGAAGTCTGCGGATCTCCCACCATAAAGACCCCTCTTGATAAGCATCCTTTGCCGACACCTCGGACGGGGCCGTATAGACACGTCCGTAGGTACCTGCATTCGAAAGCGCTGCCGGAAGGCCTGCGGCATCCACAAATACGGGAATGTAAACACTGCAGCAGGGAACACAGGGTGCCCAGTAGAACATCGGCAGATGTCCTTCATTTCCAAAAAGCGGTGCAATAAACGAAGATGCCGTGATTCCCCATGTGAAATGAGCCGGTGATTCATGCATACAGATGGTCAGAAAATCCGGGGAAGACGGATTAAACTTCGGACCCTCAAGGAAGGTGTCCTCATAGTGATCCCTCAGAATTTTCTTTGCCCAGTCTGTCGGAATCTTTCCGTTTTTCTCAACTCCCTTTCTGAGAAGCTGTCTGGCCCGCTGGACACGGATCCTGGATACCTGTCTCGGCACAAGCTGATTGATATACGCCGCGGCAAAATCAAATTCTCGTTTTCCGTCCCACCAGCCCCTCGAAAGCGCATACTCTTTCAGGTCTGCGCAGGATCCGGAAATTTCGGTACGGATACTGAGTTCATTGGAAATTGCGTCAAATCCTTCTGTCAGACGGCGCTCCGCCCACCTTTTTCCGGCTGTTTCCAGAATATAAGCCTCTTTGCAGTCAGCAATGATAAACGAATTATTGTAAGAGCCGTCCACAGTATTCTGCATAGGAACACCGGAACCCCACTGGCCGTATTCTTCGACAAGATCGGTGATTACCTTCAGCGCTTCCTGTGCTGTTTTTCCCCGCTCCAGACCGAGCCTGAGAAGTTCCATACCGAGAAGGCCTTTTTGCGGTGCCTCTCCGGCCTCCTCTTTCCGGCAGTTCTCGGGAAGATCTTTCGTGTACACCGCCTCGTTTCCGATGGCAACACCGAATTCATTCATTCCTTCTTCGTAACCCCAGCACCAGTAAGGTGATGAACCGATGGTTGCATACCTTTTCTCTGCCTGCGGGATTGTCAGATAAGCAAGTTTCAGATTATCGCCCTTTTTGAATTCCTTTGCCCCATGATAAGAGAGCGGCTGGCAGTCAAAGGAAGGGCGATCCGAGTTTTTGCATAAAACCACTGAGCCTGTCGCCGATACATCCTTCATAAAAACATGAGTATCACACATAGTATCATCTCCTCTCTGAATTTAAAAAAAATACGGGTATCTGAATAGAATAAATTGATTATTTACCAATCCCTGCGATTTTTCAACACTTTCCGTTTGTTCATCGGGAACATCCAATTATTCTCATGTAAACTTATAAATAAATTCGGGGATAACGAGTCACTTTCGTACAGTAACATAGAATCCGTTGATTTCCTTCCTGAAGTCTGATATGATTTTAAGACATTGGAGGTACGTGATATGAATCTCAGAAATGATGCGCAGAAGATAATCGAAGAGGCGCTTCGGTGCGCCATGCCGGGAGAGGCTGTAAAAAAAGCGCTTTCGGAGATCCGGTTCGGATCCGGAAAGCTTGTCGTCGTTGCCGCCGGGAAAGCCGCCTGGGAAATGGCTGTGGCTGCCCGGGACGCACTCGGTGACCAATATGATGCCGGGATCGTGATCACAAAATATGATCATGCCAAAGGAGACATTCCCGGATTTCTGATCTGCGAGGCAGGGCATCCGGTACCGGATGCGCAGAGTTATGAAGCTACCCGCAAAGCGCTTACAATGGTGGAAGGACTTACCCCTGACGATTCTGTCCTGTTCCTTCTTTCCGGCGGCGGAAGCGCGCTTTTTGAAAAGCCGCTGGTTTCAGAAGAGGAAATGGCAGGGATCACCCGGCAGTTTCTCGCCTCGGGAGCAGAGATCACGGAGATCAACACCATCCGGAAACGCCTTTCCGCAGTCAAAGGCGGAAAATTTGCCCTGGCCTGTGCCCCGGCCCATGTTTATACGGTAGTGCTTTCCGATATCATCGGAGACCCGCTCGATATGATTGCCTCCGGCCCCGCTTATCCCGATTCGTCAACCAAAGAGGAGGCAGAGGAAATCATCCGGCGCTACGGAATCACCCTTTCTCCGGAAGCGAAAAAACTCATGGAAATAGAAACTCCGAAGGAACTCTCCAACGTGACGACCTATGTCACTGGAAGCGTCCGCGAACTCTGCCGGTCCGCGGCGGAAACCGCCCGGAAACTTGGCTATGAGCCGGTCTTCCTCACCGCAAGCCTTTCCTGTGAGGCAAGAGAGGCCGGAAGCTTTCTTTCGTCAATTGCAAGGGATCATCAGAACAGTGAAAAATCTCTTGCGTTCATTGCCGGCGGAGAGACCGTCGTCCATCTGACCGGAAAAGGCCTCGGCGGACGGAATCAGGAGATTGCTCTTTCCGCAGCGGAAGGAATCCGAAACTGTAAGGATACCTGCGTATTCTCCTTCGGTTCCGACGGCACGGACGGACCGACCGATGCTGCCGGCGGATACGCGGACGAAAACACGGCGGAAAAGCTTGCCGCTGCCGGTTTCAGGATCCGGGATGTTCTTTCCGAGAACGATGCCTACCATGCCCTTCTGGCAGTGGACTCCCTGATCATGACCGGACCGACAGGGACGAATGTGAATGATCTGAGTGTGGTGCTGATTAAAAGATAAGTGCATAAGCTGTGTGAAACGCAAAGAACCGTGAAACATGGGAAGATGTTTCTTGTTTCTTTGTGTTTCACGCAGCTTATGTTATCCTTTGAGCCCGTCTTTTTCGATGATGTTCTCGAGCGCCCTCTCTTCTACGGAGAGGTCGAGGTTCTCATCCTCGTAAAGCTTCTGATACATTTTCTCGAAAGCGCCTTTCAGTTTCTGAAAGGAACTCAGGGCCTTTTCTTTTGCATTTGCATTATCGGTGCCGCTCCGCTCGATCACAAGGTATTTCCCGATGATCTCCTGGAAGGTCGGCAGATAGTAGGAGAAAAGCTGCCTGTTTTTCCGGATCTCCGCTTCCTCTTCCGAAACGGATTCGATCACCCGGACACAGCTCATCCGGGTTCCGGTGGCAGAACTCTTTACTTCCACGTCTGTGATGGAGGCAAGCATCCGGTCAATTTCCTTCACCCGGGCCCGGGCCGCTGTGATCTCCGGCGCCTCCGGTTTCTCCGGAGCCTTCACTTCCTTTTCATCCGGAGCAGCCGGTTCTTTCTTCTCTGCCGGTTTCTTTTCGGGGACCGTCTTCCCGTTTCTCTTATCGAAATCCTTTTTTCCGGCTCTCACGGCATAGATCGTGGCAATCACAGCAACCACTGCGATCAGAAGTCCGAGAATCAGAGCTGCAACGAGGATCAGCCGGATAATGCCGGAAAGGGTGACTCTCCGCAGGATGATGATGGCAATCACCACCACAAGAAGCGCCGGCAGGATGGATTTTTTGTCTTCAATCTTTTTCATTTAATATTCCTTTTTGGATGTATTGCTCAGGGTAAGGAGTTTGTCCTTGAGTTCTCCCTCGATCCGGGCCAGTTCTTTTTCTGCTTCCACACGCTTCACCTTGCCGTCCTCCTGGATCCTGGTTACTTCGGTCAGCGTATCGATGAGTTTCTGATTGGTTTCCGTCAGTGTTTCGATGTCCACGATACCCTTCTCGTTCTCCTTTGCAATCTCGATGGTTCCCTGTTTGAGGGTTTCCGCATTCTTCCGGAGAAGATCGTTTGTCAGCTCGTTGACTGCCATTTCCGCCTTTAATGCCTCCTGCGTATGGGCAAGCCCGAGAGCAATCACCATCTGATTTTTCCAGAGCGGGATCGTATTCACGATCGTGGACTGGATTTTCTCGCTCATGACGATATCATTGTTCTGAATGAGACGGATCTGCGGCGCCATCTGCATGTTCACGGTACGGGTGAGCTCGAGGTCATAAATCTTCTTTTCAAATCTTGTGATCAGATCACCGTAATCGGCTGCCGCCTGAGCATCCTCTGCAAGGCCGGTCTCCTGCGCTTTCTTCTGGAGTTCCAGAAGCTTTCCGGTCTTGGCATCGTCCACCGCCTTTTTGCCGGCCAGGATGTACATGGTGATCTCCTTAAAGCAGGAGAGGTTGGTATCATAAAGCTCATCCAGCATGGCAACGTCTTTGATCAGCCCGTTTCTGTGGTCGGTGAGCGTACCGGTCACACGGTCCACATCCTTCTCAACCGTAGCATACTTTGCCTTTAACTTCTCTGCGGGAACTGCCTTTTTGAAAAATCCCAGAAATCCCTTTGACTCGGTGGGCGTTTCTTTCAGCTCCGTGACCAGGTCAGTGAGCATATCTCCCACCTCGCCCATGTCTTTTGCCTTTACCTTCTCCAGCGCGGTGTCCGAGAACTGGGCGATCCGCTGCTGGCTCTGAGAGCCGTACTGCAGGAGGGCATCGGTGTCAGCAATATCAATCGTCTTTGCAAATTCCTCGACCTGAGCGATCTCCTCAGCTGAAAGTCTGGTGGAATCGGCAATGGCCTGATTGTAATCATATACAATCGCCGGAGCCTCTTCCTTCACTTCCACGATTTCTGCAGTTTCTTCCTTTACTTCCTCTTCCGGTTTCAGTGTAAGCTTGATCTCGTTTTCCATATGTTTTCCTTTTCCGCAATCATTGTTTCTTTGGTATGATAAATCTTCAGGTACACAGTCATTATATATGTTTGAGGTTCTTTCGTAAAGTGCGATTCGGGAAATTTAGCGGCAAATGAATTGCAGAATCCGCAGAAATAGAGTATGCTACCGGAATACAGACTACGAATACAGAAGGTTTTTTATGAAATACGTCAAACAGTTTCTGATCATTCTTTCGGTCACTTTCGCAGGGGAGATCCTGGAGCATCTCCTTCCGCTTCCGGTTCCGGCAGGGATCTACGGAATCCTCCTCATGCTTTTTCTCCTTCTTTCCGGGATCCTTAAGCTTTCGGCAGTAAAGGAGACGGCCCATTTTCTGGTAAATATCATGCTTCCCATGTTCATCCCGGCAGTCACCGGGATCGTGGACTGCTTTCCGCTGATCCGGGAGTCCTGGTATCTGTACCTCCTGATCGTTATCCTGTCGACCGCCGGCGTGATGGCCGTGTCCGGCCTGGTGACGCAGGCCGTCATCCGAAAGGAGGGAAATGCACATGAATGAGTTTCTGTCGCAGTCGGCTTTTTTCGGCACGTTTCTGAGCCTTCTTTTCTTTGAAGTCGGTACGCTTCTCAAAAGGCGGTTCCGGTCGGTCCGCGTCAATCCAC
>JAZUHZ010000044.1:0-5544 GCA_045642005.1 Candidatus Avilachnospira sp. | reverse complement strand
GCAATGGGCATTGAGAATATCGGGCTCTGCATTATCATTTTTACTGTCATTACCAAAATCATTCTTTATCCGCTTACCTTAAAGCAGTCAAAGAGTCAGAAACTTCAGCAGGTCGTTCAGCCCGAGATCACTGCGATCCAGGCGAAATATAAAGGAAGAGAAAACGATCAGAATGCCATGATGATGCAGCAGGCTGAGATCAAGGCCGTCTATGAGAAGTACGGCACCAGCATGACGGCAGGATGTCTTCCTCTGCTGATCCAGTTCCCGATCATTTTCGGGCTGTATAAAGTTATCATTAACATGCCTCAGTATGTAGCCGGTGTACGGGTACATTTTGAGAATATTTTCAATGCGATCGGCGGAACCGCATGCATTGATAAGATCAACCAGTTTATTACGGACAACGGTCTTACCCAGGTGGCTACTCAGGCCAGGATCAAGGGCGGCATTGTTGCATCTGAGGGAGATGTGATCAATTTCCTAAACAAGCTTTCCGGAGATCAGTGGACCGCGCTCCAGAATGTATTTGTTAACGCGCAGGGCGTGATCAACGAGAGCCTTCTGCATATCAACCGGATGAATAATTTCCTCGGGCTCGATCTTGCGGCAACTCCCCGTTCCTACGGCCTCACGAACCCGAGAGCGTGGATCATTCCCGTGCTCGCCGGACTTTCCCAGTACGCCGCTTCCAAGATCATGCAGAAGCAGACAGAGAGCACTCCGCAGAATGACCAGTCCGCACAGATGATGAACACCATGAATTACATGATGCCGCTCATGTCAGTGGTATTCTGCTTTTCCTTTGCTTCCGGTATCGGTATTTACTGGATCGCTCAGTCCGTGGTAAGCGCCGTCCAGCAGTATTTCATCAATAAGAAGATGGCCGGCATGGATATGGATGCGCTGATTAAGGCTAATCTTGAGAAGACCAATAAAAAGCGTGCGAAGAAGGGACTCCCGCCGGTGAACGAAAAACTCGCCGAGGAGAATTACCGGAAGATGCAGTCTCAGATGGCCAGACTGGAACAGAAAAAGAGTGCGGCTGTCGAGAAGTCCAATAAACTCAGGGAAGAGTCAAATAATTACTATAAGACCGGATCAATCGCAGAACGGGCGAAAATGGTCGAACAGTATAATAACAGGAAGAAGAAATAAATATGACCAGATATAATTTTTCAGCGAAGACGCTGGAGGATGCCATCACGAAAGCTACGGTTGAGCTTGGCGTTACTTCAGACAGACTGGATTATGTAGTAACGGAGCAGGGCTCAAACGGCGTGTTCGGCATCGGAGCAAGACCGTGGGTGATCTCTGCATGCAGCAAAGAAGAGATCGAGAAGGAGCAGGAAGAGGCCGCCAGGGCAGCAGAGCAGGAGGCAGCTAAAACATCTCAGCTGAAGGCCGCGACATCTCAGCCGCAGGCCTCAACATCTCAGCCGAAGGCTGAGATGCAGGAAGGAAGACAGCCGAAGGCTGCTTCCGCAAAGCCGCAGGCCACCACTTCGGCTCAGCAGCAAGCCACCACTTCATCTCAGCCGCAGACCACCTCTTCATCTCAGCCGCACCCCACATCTCAGCCGAAGGCTGAGATGCCCGAGAATCAGCCGAAGGCTGATGCCGGAGAAGCCGCTGCGAAGGCGGAAACCTTCCTTCGCAATGTCTTTGAGAGCATGGGCATGGAAGTTGCCATGAAGAGCGAGTATGATCCCATGCTCGGAGAGCTCACCATCGATCTTTCCGGAGATGACATGGGCGTGCTCATCGGAAAGCGCGGACAGACACTGGATTCTCTGCAGTATCTTGCAGGCCAGGTGGTCAACAAGCACAGCTCCGATTACGTGAGAGTGAAGCTCGATACGGAAAACTACCGGGAGAGAAGAAAAGAAGCACTCGAAACACTTGCCCACAACATGGCTCACAAAGTTCGCCGCACCAAACATGCGATGGCTCTGGAACCGATGAATCCTTATGAGAGACGGATCATCCATTCCACTCTCCAGGATGAGAAAGATATCATCACAAGAAGTGAGGGAGAAGAGCCCTACCGGCACGTAGTTGTATGTTTTGTAAAGCATAAGAAATAAGGAGACAGGCACGCAACGTGCCTGTTTCATTTTATATGTTTCACGTGAAACATGAAAAAAGCAGTGCCGCTGCTTTGAACAACACGCTGCAACAAACAGGACGCTGCTTGCAGCGTCCTGCGGACTAAACACTGTCACCGAAGCTGCAACAAAAACACTGTAACCGAAGCTGCAACAAAAACACTGTCAGCGAAGTTGAAACTAAAACACTGTCAGCGGAGCTGACAGTGCCAGAGAGAAAGGAACGATTTATGAATTCAGCTGTTTTTTCAAATAACGCCCCCGCCGCCATCGGCCCCTATTCCCAGGCAATCTGCACCGGAGATACCCTTTATATTTCCGGCCAGCTTGGTCTGGATCCTGCCACGGGATCCTTTACCGCGGATGAGATCAAAGTACAGACACGCCAATCCTTGCAGAACATCGAGGCTATCCTCAGGGAAGCCGGCTTTGAAATGCGTGATGTGGTAAAGACCACGGTTCTTTTAAAGGACATGGGTGAATTTACTGCCATGAACGAAGTGTATGCAGAGTTCTTTGCAGAACCCTATCCTGCTCGGGCCGCATTCCAGGTAGCCGCTCTTCCGAAGGGCAGCCGTGTGGAGATCGAGGCAGTTGCTCATAAATAATCAACTCGCGGCGAAATCTACAGCTCGCTGCGCGAGCTGTAGACCCGTGGTTAACTGTAGAGACTGCCGCAGGCGGTGGCATCGACAGATGGTGTTGATATAAATAAAAGCCGGATCCGCAGGGATCCGGCTTTTATTTTTGAAACAAGTACTTGTGGCGCTATTGACTTACTGCTATAATTAGAAGACTATGGAAAATTATGTACATGAAAAATATGATATTGCGATCGTCGGTGCAGGACACGCCGGATGCGAGGCAGCGCTGGCTGCTGCCCGGATGGGTCTTAAGACGATCATGTTTACGGTCAGTGTGGATTCTGTCGCAATGATGCCATGTAACCCGAACATCGGAGGTAGTTCCAAAGGGCATCTTGTATGCGAGCTCGACGCCCTAGGCGGAGAGATGGGAAAAAACATTGACAAGACCTATATTCAGACCAAAATGCTGAATGAGTCCAAAGGTCCGGCCGTTCATTCCCTGCGTGCGCAGGCCGATAAGCAGGCGTATATCCGGGAGATGAGAAAAACCCTGGAGAATACGCCGGGTCTTCGCATCAAACAGGCGGAGGTATCGGAGATCCTCGTCAGAGACAGCGCCTACGGCGCTGCACCTACAGAAAAAGCTGCATCCACAGCAACAGCTGCTACCGCAGCTGTTGCTGATAGTGTTGCATCAGAAGCTTCCCCAACAGAAACAGCAGCAGCTTCTGCTGCTGTTTCAGCCAGGATGCGTGAAGTGTGCGGCGTCAAAACCGTCTCCGGCGCCACCTATGAATGTCAGAAAGTGGTTCTCTGTACCGGTGTGTACCTGAAAGCACGCTGCATCTTCGGCGATGTCAGCGAATACACCGGCCCGAACGGACTGAAGGCCGCCAATCATCTGACCTCTTCTCTTCTCGACCTCGGGATCCCGGTGAAGCGTTTTAAGACGGGGACACCGGCCAGAGTCGACGGAAGAACTGTAGATTTTTCCAAAATGGAGATTCAGAACGGAGATCCCGATATCCGTCCCTTCTCTTTCTCCAATGAACCCGAAGATATCGGCAGGGAGCAGGTGCCCTGCTATCTGACGTATACGAACGAAGAGACGCACCGGATCATCCGCGAAAATATTGACCGGTCTCCCCTCTTCTCCGGAGCTATTGAAGGCACCGGCCCCAGATACTGTCCCTCCATTGAAGATAAAGTCATGAAATTCCCCGATAAAGACCGTCATCAGATCTTTATTGAGCCGGAAGGACTCTATACGAATGAAGTTTATCTGAGCGGCATGAGTTCTTCGATGCCAGAAGATGTACAGTTCCGGATGATCCGGACAATGCCCGGATTTGAGCACGCAGACATCGTGAGAAACGCCTATGCGATCGAATATGACTGTATCGATGCCACGGTGCTCCGCTCGACGCTGGAATTTAAGGATATCCGCGGCCTTTATGCGGCCGGACAGATCAACGGATCCTCCGGCTATGAGGAAGCGGCCGTACAGGGATTTATGGCGGGTGTCAATGCCGCCCTTTCCTGGAAGGGAGAAGAACCGCTCGTGCTCGCGCGTTCAGATGCCTATATCGGCGTGCTCATCGACGACCTGGTTACCAAGGAGTCAGCAGAGCCGTACCGGATGATGACCTCGAGGGCCGAGTACCGTCTTCTTTTACGGCAGGATAACGCAGATCTGAGACTCCGGGAGATGGGTCATCGGATCGGACTGGTTTCCGAAGAGGAATACGGCAAATTCCTGCAGAAAAAGCAGCAGATCGAAACCGAAGTCGAACGTCTGGAGAATACCTATGCCGCTTCGAATCCGCGTGTCAATGCGTTCCTTACGGAGCATGGATCAGAGCCCTTACGGAATGACCGCGGGGCAAAACTTTCAGAACTGATCAAGCGTCCCGAACTTTCGTATGAAATGGTCGGCGAGATTGACGACCGGCGACCCGAACTTTCCTGGCGGGTTAGAGAACAGGTAAATATCCGTATTAAATATGAAGGATATATTGCCCGGCAGATGCAGCAGGTCGAGCAGTTTAAGAAGCTTGAGTCCCGGCGGATCCCGGAGAATTTCGATTTCATGTCACTGTCGGGGCTGAGACTCGAAGCGAAACAGAAACTGACAAGGATGCGTCCGGAAAACATCGGACAGGCCGGAAGAATTTCCGGAGTGTCCCCCGCAGATGTCAATGTGCTGCTTGTTTATCTCGAAAGGTTCAACCATGGAAAGCAGTAAATTACAGGAAGCCGCGGGACGCCTGGGGATTTCCCTCGGCGAGGAGACCTGCCGGCAGCTGATCCGTTATTATGAAATGGTGATCGAGAAGAACAAGGTCATGAATCTTACCGCGATCACCGAAGAGGACGAGTTTCTGTATAAGCATTTCGTGGATTCTCTTTCCATCGTGCAGGTCCTCGGCGATGCGCCCAAAACGAAGCGGGTGATCGATGTCGGCACCGGCGCCGGTTTCCCGGGACTTGTATTGAAGATTACATTTCCGGAACTTGACGTAACGCTCTTCGATTCGCTGAAAAAGCGCCTCAGTTTCCTTGACGAAGTAATAGGGGAACTGGGACTCGACAAAAGCGGTGTCCGGACGCTTCACGGCCGTGCCGAGGATCTCGGACAGAATCCCGCGCATCGCGAGACTTATGATCTCGTGCTCGCACGTGCCGTGGCCAATATGAGCACGCTTTCCGAGTATTGCCTGCCTCTTGCCGCCGTGGGAGGACGATTCATTGCCTATAAGACGGAAGATGATTCCGCCGCCTGTGAGAAAGCAATCCGCCTTCTCGGAGGACGCATCGGAGAGGTAAAAGAATTCACTCTTCCGGGGACA
>JAZUHZ010000043.1:0-6438 GCA_045642005.1 Candidatus Avilachnospira sp. | reverse complement strand
GACATCCTTAAACTTTTCCTGCGCTTTTCCGCCGGCCAGGTTATAGTTGAGCATGTCGTAAAGCTTTCCGGAGATGATCTCCTCCATCTTGTCCTCAAAATCCTGCGGATCCTTTTTGTCGATCGACTTGGCGGCCGTGGTCGTAAGATCCGTATACATCCCGACGTCTTCTCCGCAGGACGCGCCCACGTAATTGATGACGGATGCGGTCAGTTCCCGCGCGGCATCCTCGGTCAGTCCCAGCGCTTTCACCTTTGCCTGCACATACGGTTCCATCTCCGACGCCGCCTTTTTGGCATCCGACTTCTGAATGGCAGCCTGTACCGCATATTTATTGAGGAACATCTCCACCTGTTCCTTCTCCGTAAGCTTTGCGGAGCCGAACGGGGAAAGATGCGGAAGATTCACCGTCATGGTTCCCGCCTGGCTGTCATAGGAATCCGGAAGCAGGTAGTCGACTTCACCCTTCTCATTAAAATACAGCACGACAAGCTGCCCGAGGCCGCCGTCAAGATCCTCGGTGTCCTCCGGCATGGGAAGCGTAAGTTCCACATCCGTGCCGAAAAGTCCCCCGTCATAACCGTCGGAAACGATATGCACGGGCGTCCCGATGATCTCATATTTTTCATCATCCAGATATTTTGAAAGCTCGCTTTCGGGTACCTCCGACACTTCCACTTTGGAACCTTCCGCAAAGGTATCGGCAGGAACCGTTAAGGCATAGCCGTCCGCTCCGAAGTTTCCGAGCTTCATTTCGTCATTTCCCTTTACCGGCGGGGCCTCGGTTTCCGGAGCCGCCGCTTCCACGGAAGCTGTCTGTGACGGGGCTCCCGGTTCTGTTTCCGCAGGTTTCTTTCCGCAGCCTGAAAGCTGTGTCATGATCAGCGCAAGGAAAAGAGTTGCCGCAATGATTCTTTTCTTCATTTTTCAGTCTCCTGCCTTTCTTACTTTTGAGTGGAAAAACCGTATTCGACGGTTTCTTTCTCACCGTCTGCGTACCAGATGTCGATGGTATCAAGGGTAAGCGATGCCGCCTTGGAGGAATACCCGATCACATCATGGAAGGCGATCTCTGCACCGGGAGCAATGGTTTCCTTAATAGTTACTTTGATTTCGTCTGAGCCGTTATGGGAGTTTCCTGCCGGATTTCCCGCTTCATCAAGGCACTTCACGTGCAGCCGGAGCTTCTGGATCTCTTTTTCCGCAGCGTTTTTGGAAGACCAGGTAAGTGTTACTCTTCCTGCGATCGTCTTCTGGAAAGAAAGCTCTCCGGGCGCCTGAAGCGGTCCGGAAGCATCCGGGCTGCTTTCCTTATAACTGATCATAACCTCCCCGTTCATGACCCAGGCTCCGTTTTCGTTGACCTCACTTCCGTCCGGGGTGACCGTATCCGTCAGGAGATACCCGTTCTGATCAAAATAATAGCACTCCGCAACCCCGTCGCCGTCACCGTCGATCCAGGCCCATTCCTCTTTATAGTAGGTTCCGTCGCCGTTGTCCCACCACCATCCTTTGCTGTCCTGTTTCCATTCTCCTGCAAAAGCAGATATTCCAAACAGCAGAATGAACAAAAACGTCAGAGAGATAAATAATCTTTTTTTCATGCCGTCCTCCTGCATATAAGTATTAAAAAAAATACATCTTAAGTATACACTATGGGAAAACAAAATGGCAAGAGAAAATATGACACGCAGGGTTATCTGTACCCGGAAAGTCCCGATTTGTGTAATTTGTACTGTTAACTTATCCCGGAAGGGTATATAATGATGCGGGCGTCCACCGGACGCCCTGCGCCCCGCGTGCGCAGCGGGCGATTCAATCAAAAGGTATTTTTAAGAAAAGAGGAATTCATCTTATGGCACAGGTAAAAATCGGTTGGTCCACAGTGAACATCACTCCCGATAAGAAAATCTCACTTGCAGGACAGTTCGCAGAGCGTATTTCCGAGTACGTCGAGAAACCCCTTACCGTTACCGCAATGGCAGTGGAGTGCGGCGGGGACCAGATGGTCATGGTCAGCTGTGACCTCGTTTCCATCACCTACACGTGGATGCAGCAGGTAAGGGCGCTCCTTAAGGACAATAAGGAAGGTCTTGACCCGGAAAAGGTCATGGCATGCGCCATCCATACCCATACCGGCTACCGTCCCGGCGGAAGCGGACGCACAGCTTCATACGCAAGAGAAGGCTTCCGGTCTGACAGGGAAGTTCTTGAGCAGTATCTGAGACCGGGTCAGAAGTACATTGAGGCAGCCGATACAAAGGCTCCCGACATCATGACCATGGAAGAGGGCTTCAAGCTTTCCACAGAAGGCGTTGCCCAGGCAGCACTCGAGGCTTGGAAGAACCGTGAGGAGGCATCTTTCGCCAATGCATTCGAGCGTGCATGCATCGGCATGGGCCGCCGTGTGGACTATACAGACAACACAGCACAGATGTGGGGCAATGCAAATACCGCAGTATTCACTGAAATCGAGGGCGGAAACGATTCCGGCGTTGAGCTCATGTACTGCTTCAATAAGGAAGACAAGCTCACCGGTGTTGTGGTCAACATTGCCTGCCCGGCACAGTGTGTACAGCACCGGCTTTTCGTATCTCCCGATTACTGGGGAGAGGCAAGAAAGCTCATCAGGGAGCGTTTCGGTGAGGACGTATACGTACTTGCGCTCTGCGGACCTGCAGGGGACCAGTGCCCTGTTGACCTTGTCAGATGGGTCAACCCCGATACCGATGTTCATGACCCGAACCTGATCCGTCACAACCCGCCCGTACGGAAGGCCGACCCGTCTATGTTCGACCTTGAGGGTATGAGAAAGGCCGGAAAGAGAGTTGCCAACGCCGTCCGTGACGCATGGGAGGACGGTGTAGGCGAGCATCAGAGCGATATTAAGTTTGAGCATCATGTTCACAACATGCAGCTTCCCTTACGCCGCGCAACACTTACCGAGTACAGGAACGCTGTCAAGGCTGTGAAGGATTTCGTACGTGAGACGGACAGAGACGTTGACTTCAATGACCTTGCCAACCTTCAGCAGTATCTGGGAATTATCCGCCGTTTTGATCTTCAGGAAAGAGTGGAGACACTTGACACGGAAGTTCATGTGATCCGTATGGGTTCCGTCGTATTCGCTACCGATCCCTTCGAGCTCTTCCTTGACTATGCGAACCAGATCAAGGCACGCCAGCTCTGCGAGCAGAGTTTCCTCGTACAGCTCTGCTGCGGTTCCGAAGGTTACCTTCCGACAGCTAAAGCTGAGGCACACGGACATTATTCAGCCTTCATTCCTTCCGGCTTCACCGGACATGCCGGCGGAGACCAGCTCGTTCGGGAGACCTTAAAGGACATCAATCAGCTCTTTGAGAACGATTTCAAGGTTTACGAGTATCAGGAGTGATCCCCGGAAACCGTCACAGACACTTCATGCAGGCTGCCGCATTTTTCAGAGGAAAAGAGGAATCCTATGCGTGACGAAAAACTGACCATGGAATACAGAAAGCTGGACGAACGGCTGGCCCTCCTGTCGTACCGGATCTCGGGAAGCAGCCTTTACGAAAAGGAGTGGTTCTGCCCGGATGAAGCCCATCTCCTCGAGGCTCGGGAGGAACTTACCGAACTTACGGAAACTGCAGAGGCCCTTTCCGCACCGGATGCCGTTTATGCGGCGGTAAAGAATCATCTGACGGATTTCTGCGAGTCGCTTCGCTTTGTGATCGACGACCTGGAGGACTGCCCGGTGCAGTCGATTCTCGGGTTTACGGATTACTACCTTTCCGTGGCAAGGCTTGATAAGCGCGACGATCCGGTCCGGCTTTCCCTTCTCAGGCGCCGGTTCCGGTCTATCTGTGAGGCGGAAGAGGTGCTTCTCCATAGGTGCCGTCCGGAGCATGCTCCGGCTCTTCTTCGCGCCTCCGCAGCGATCCGCCGGGAAGCGGGCGATCTTGACACTGCATTCCCTTCCTTTACGGAGGCACAGAAAGAGGAACTGAAAGCCTCCCTTCTTGCGCTTTCCGAATGCGCGGAGCGGATGGCCGGCGCACTGACCGGATGCGGACAGGAGAATCGTTCCCCTGCCCGGGATGATCTTTCGCTTACCGTAAAAATGGAGGCTTCGGCGTACGAATCCACGCTTCATGCAAAGATGGGTGTGGAGCTTTCGGAGCTTCTGGCCTGGAACCAGACAGAAATAGAAAAGACGCGGGCGGAAGTATTTTCCATTGCGGAAAAGCTTTGCGGAAAAGAAGAGGTTCCCGCAGATATGGAAGGAATCAACAGCCTCCTGTTCCAAAACGAACCGCCGGCAAAAGATGCCGCGGAAATGGTGGAGCGGGCACGTTCCTATCTGAAGCGGGCACGGAAAGTGGCCCATGAATATGTGAAGCTGCCGGAAGACGAGGAGGTTTTATGCCTTCCGATTCCCTATGCCTTAAAGGACGGATATCCCTGGGGCGGATACGAAGGCGGGGATTTCCGGAAACGTCCGCTGACCGGCCAGATGTTCTTAAACCAGTATAATGTGCCGAATATTTCCGACGGATGGATCCGCCTGAATGCCATGCATGAAGCCTACCCCGGCCATCATGTGCAGTTTGTGCGCGCATTCCTTGACGAAACGCCGGAAACGGTGAAGATCGGAGCCAAGCTGATCCCGCTCCTCGAGGGCACCTGTCTCCGGACCGAGCGTGCGTTTGAGGATACCTATCCTGAGGATCCCTGGTATCCGCTTTTTGTTGCGTACCGGCGGCATCATACCTCCGTCCGGATCTTTGTGGATCTGCAGCTGTTCTATTACGGCGTCACGATTGGGGAGGCGGTGGAGATTTACAAAAAAGAGCTGGGCCTTGATTTTGTGACGGCCCGCGCCCAGGTGCAGGCACATCAGAACAGCCCGGGATATTTCACCTGCTATTACTACGGCATGAAAAAGATCTGCTCCCTGGAAACAGAACTGGGAATCTCCAAAAAAGATTTCACAGAGCTTTGCTTCTCCGCCGGGTATGTGAGCATGGGAACCTTCGAAATGCTTGCCCGCATGACCCGGGAGGAACGCGAGCGCTATTATCACGAATTCAAAAGCCTTCTGCGGGAAGACCCCGCCTTTGATCCCGGCGTCAGCAGAGGATAAGTTACCTGTCACACATTGACCAGGCGCCCTTGGGAGTCTGCGAGACAGAAACCGTCCGGCAGCAGAGGCATTGACCGGAAACTCGTCATGAGGGATGTGAAATCATGGAAATCCGACAGTTTCACATCCCTCACATTTTAGGCAGGGATGTGAAACCAGCCGGATGAGGCGATTTCCCATCCTTTTTTCGCGATTTTTTGGCTCGAAAGGGTGTGAAACCCCTGCTCTCGGACATTTTCACATCCTTTTCAACCCTTCCAGACCCCAAAAAGGATGTGAAAACCCGTTTTTAAGACATTTTCCCATCCCTCGCATTTTCAGGAGGGATGGGAAAGCAGGCAAACTGACCTGTTTCACATCCTTCTGACCGTGACCACGGAGGTTGACAGGCAGGGGAAGGATGTAAACAACGCAAAATCGGGCAGGTTCACATCCCTCTCTTATTCAGGCTGGTTATGGTGTGACGTGTAACTTTTCATTGATTCTATGACTATTAACAATAATAATCGCATTGACAATTTCTATAAAAGTGAGTATACTCCTTAATTATAATAGGTGACGGCGAGGTGCAGTATAACCGTTTCATAGACGATTAATAAGAACTTTTCAAGGTTTCGCTTTTGGAGATTAGGAGAATAAAGCGTAGACTACCTTTAGGTGGTCTGCGCTTTTTTGGTATTCAAATATTATTTACAAAATTATGCCAATTGCGACAGTACGGAGGGATATATGTTGAAATACATTATGGCGCTTGATGCGGGAACAACCAGCAGCAGATGCATTCTTTTCAATCGAAAAGGAGAAGTGTGTTCCATTTCACAAAAAGAATTTCCCCAATATTATCCACAACCGGGCTGGGTCGAGCATAATGCTGAGGAAATTTGGGAAACTCAGATAGATGTTGCCAGGGAAGCAATGGAAAAAATTAATATTACTGCGAAGAACATTGCTGCAATCGGTATTACGAACCAAAGAGAAACGACCATCGTTTGGGATAGAAAAACCGGAAAACCGATATCCTCTGCAATCGTTTGGCAATGCCGCAGAACATCCGAGTACTGTGATTCATTAAAAAGGAAAGGTTTTACCGAAACTATCCGAAAAAAAACGGGGCTTGAAATAGACGCTTATTTTTCTGCTTCTAAAATTCGATGGATCCTTGAAAATGTGGAAGGAGCGCGCGAAAAGGCAAATAAAGGAGAGCTGGCTTTTGGTACAGTTGACTCTTGGCTTATCTGGAATCTTACCAAAGGGCGTGTTCATGTAATGGACTATTCTAATGCATCCAGGACTATGCTTTTTAATATTAATACACT
>JAZUHZ010000042.1:0-1793 GCA_045642005.1 Candidatus Avilachnospira sp. | reverse complement strand
TCCGTGAAACATCTCTGATGTTTCACGGATAACGCCGTTTCACGCACATCATGCAATTGAATGTTTCACGGAGATCATGACTCCTTGTATATATGAATACGACTCTCCTTCTCCCCGAACTTCATCCCTCCCCCGGCACCGCGCCCTCCTGGGCTTACGGTGCTGTTATTTATCAGATCTTTCCGGACCGCTTCCGGAACGGAAATCCGGACAATGACGTGCAGGATGCGGAGTACACGTACGGCGAGGAGTATGATGAGGGACCGGTTCCGATCCGAAGGGCTCGCTCCTGGGACGAGGAGATCCATCATCCGGATGTCGGCACCTTTCACGGCGGGGACCTGGCAGGAGTCCTGGAAAAACTTCCTTATTTAAAGAGCCTCCATGTCGATGCCATCTACTTAAACCCCGTGTTCGTAAGCCCCTCCAATCATAAATATGACGTGGCGGATTATGAACATGTCGATCCGCATCTCACGACCGGGGACCTCGAAACGACCAATGAATATTTCGCGGACTTCGTGGCCGGATGCCACAAAGCCGGGATCCGGGTGATCCTTGACGGCGTGTTTAACCACTGTTCCTCGAAGCATCCGTTTTTCGTAAAGGCCCTGGAAGACCCGGAGAGCCGGTATCGCCGGATGTTCCGGTTTGATGAAGACGGCATTCCGGAATACTGGTGGGGCGTGAACACGCTTCCGAAGTTTGACTACGAGAATTGCCCCGAGCTTGTGGACTATATGATGGGCATCGCCGCAAAGTGGGTGAGTCCGCCGTACTGCTGTGACGGATGGCGTCTTGACGTGGCACCGGAACTCGGGCACAGCGAGGCATTTAACCATGAATTCTGGAAACGCTTCCGGAAGGCGGTCAAAGAAGCCAATCCCGAGGCCCTGATCCTTGCGGAGACATATGACGATCCCTCCCCGTATTTAAAGGGCGACGAATGGGATACGGTCATGAACTACCGGGGCTTTATGGATCCCGTGAGCTTCTGGCTGACCGGGATGGAGAAGCATTCTGATGCCGTGCGGCCGGACCTGAAACAGAATGTCAGCGCTTTTACGGAAAGCTATGGCGCCGGGATCCGGGAACTCTGCCCGGAGGGCACCGACGGGAGTGCCCTGTTTACGGCGCTCAATCAGCTCGATAACCACGACCATTCCCGGATGATCACGCGAACGAACGGGACGATCGGCCGGCTTCTTTCTGCCGGACCGTCGGCCGCTTCGGAGGGGATCCGCCCGGCCTTATACCGTCTGTCGGCTCTTCTGCAGTTTACGCTGCCCGGGTGTCCCGGCATCTATTACGGAGACGAGACCGCGCTCCCCGGATGGACGGATCCGGATTCGCGGCGCCCGTTCCCCTGGGGACATGAGGATCTCTGGCTCACGGATTTTTATATGTATCTTTCGGCTCTTCACCGGGAAAAGGCGTTCCGGTACGGCTCTCTTACGATGATCGAGGGGGACATTCTTCTGTTCCTCCGGGAATACGGAGCGGAGCGGTATCTCGTTGCCGTAAATCCCGGGAATGAAGGGCGGTTTCTCACGCTTCCCCTTGCGGAGCTTTTCCCCGGAGAGGAGCTTACGCTTTCCCGGGTGCTCGGCACGGTAGAGGACATTGTCAGTGTCGGAGCCAAAAAGCCGCGGTCGCTTTCGGACGGCAGCTTCGTGTTCACCATGCCGCCTGTGAGCGGGAAGGTATACAGGATCACGCGAGCGTGATCCTGTCCATGATTTCCGTGATATTTAAATAGCATGATTTCCGTGAAACGGCGTCTTCCGAGAAAC
>JAZUHZ010000041.1:0-3234 GCA_045642005.1 Candidatus Avilachnospira sp. | reverse complement strand
CCACCGCGGGCTCGGCCTGCACGCAGACATACCCCATGATCATCGCGACAGGAATGATCACATACGGTCGGGAACCTCCTGCCAGGATCTCCCCGAGATAATACCCCATCGGTAGAAATCCGAGGTTCACGCCGGTCATAAAGATCACGAGACCCACGTAGGTATACACAAGACCGCGGATGATCATGGAAAGCTGGCGCGCCCGGATCCGTAAAGCCGCAATCTGGAAAACGACAAAGGCACCGACGATCGGCAGAAGGGAGGAAAGCATCTCCCGCATATAGTGGGGCAGTCCCTCAATATAGAGTCGCATCAGCTCAAAGGTGGTTCCCACATCCGGGACCGCCGGGGCCTCGGAAGCCTCCGTTACGGCCGTTTTCGCAAGCTCCGCCGAAGCCGAGCCGGCAAGTTCGGGGACAAGACCGGTGGCCGGCAGGATCCCGAGGATCATCACGACAAGGATCGGCCCGACCGAACAGAGAGACACAAGACCGAAGGAATCGTCCTCGGCCGATTTATCGCTTCGGATGGCGGCCACACCGACACCGAGCGCCATGATAAACGGAACGGTCATGGGGCCCGTGGTCACGCCGCCGGCATCAAAGGCAATGGACTTGTAGCCGGCGGGTACAAAAAACGAAAGCGCTAATACCACGACATAAAATCCCACAAGGAGCTTATTCAGCGCAACGGAGAAAAACATACGCAGAAGAGCGATCACAAGGAAGAAGCCCACGCCGCCCGCGACACCGTAAATAAGCGCCTTCTCCGGAATGGACGGCACCTGCGTCGCCAGAACCTGCAGGTCCGGCTCCGCAATCGTCACGGCCACCCCGAGCACAAATCCGATCAGGACGATCAGCCAGATCTTCCGGCTCTTCGTGATGGCCGCTCCCATCTTCTCTCCGATCGGCGTCATGGCAAATTCGGCGCCCATGTTGAAAAAGGCGCTGCCGAAGATAAGCATGGCGGTCGCCGCAATAAAACAGAGCAGCGTTCCCGCCGGCACCGGTGCCAGCACAAGGCTTAATATCAGGACGATTACAAAAACAGGGAACACCGAACCGAAAGCCTCCCGGAAATGGTTGGCAACGATCCGCTGAAACTCTTTCATGAGCCGTTTCTGTTCCTTTATGTCAATTCGGATTTTCTTCTTTTCTTCCGTCATTCTGCCTCCGTCATCTGAATAAATTCCTCTTCCGTCAAAATGGGGATTCCGAGTTCCCGGGCCTTTTTGTTCTTGGTACTTCCGCTTAGGGCATCGTTATTGATCAGATACGATGTTTTCTTCGATACGCTTCCGGCACATTTTCCGCCGAGACTTTCGATCAGTGCCTCCACCTCCCGGCGGTTCTGAAATACATGCACATCCCCGGTGATCACAAAGGTAAGTCCTGCAAACTTCTCCTGCCCTGTCACATCTTCTGCGGGCCGGATGGTAAGTTCCGCAAAAAGCCGGTCCGCGGCCGCCCGCTTTTCCTCCTCCCGGAAATACTGTACGAAATTCCCGGAAAGGATCGGACCGATCTTCTCAATCCCCGAAAGGGTCTCCTCGTCGGCCGCCTTGATGGCCTCATAATCGTTATGAAAATACCGGCAGATGAGCTTCGCACCGGCAAGTCCGATCCCCGGGATTCCGAGACCATAGAGGAACCGGAAAAGATCCGTCTCCCTCGCCTTTTCCGAAGCCGCGATCAGATTGTCCGCCGACTTCTCCCCAAACCCGGGAAGCGCCGCGATCTCCGAGCGGAACCCGGAAAGCCGGAACAGATCCCGGTACTCCCGGAGAAAACGCTCCTCGATAAACCGTTCCAGCGTGGCCTCGCTGAGACCCTCCATATTGAGGGCATCCCGGGAAACCATCAGTTCAAAGGATTTGATCTTTTTGGCCGGGCAGGAGGCATTCGGACAGTAGAGGTACTTCGCGTCATTATCCTTTCGGATCTCCGTCTCCGCCCCGCACACCGGACAGGTCCCCGGTACCGGAAGGCTGCCGCTTTTTGTAAGGTTTTCCGCAATCTGCGGAATGATCATATTGGCTTTATAGACGGTGATCCGGTCACCGATCCCGAGGGCAAGTTCCTCCACAATGCTTACGTTATGGACGCTGGCCCTTGTCACCGTCGTGCCTTCGAGTTCTACGGGATCAAAGATCGCGACGGGATTGATCAGTCCGGTACGGCTTGCAGACCATTCCACCTCCCGCAGAGTTGTCTCCGCCATTTCGTCCTGCCACTTAAAGGCAATGGCGTTCCGGGGGAATTTGGCTGTCCGCCCGAGGCTTTCGCCGTAGGCGATATCGTTAAAGGAAAGTACCAGACCGTCAGACGGGAAATCATTTCCGGCGATTTTCTCCTTGAATTCCCGAACGGCATCAAAAATATTTTTTTCATCCACCGGCACATGCTCCACCACCTCAAAGCCCTGTCCGGAAAGCCACGCAAAACGCTCCGTAAAGGTCCCGGGAATTTCATCCTCCGCGCTGACAAGGCTGAAAATGATGCATTTCACATGACGCTCTCCGGTCACCTTCGGGTCAAGCTGCCGTACGGATCCGGAACAGAGATTCCGCGGATTCTTGTACTTTGCCCCTTCATCGGGGATCTCCGCATTGATCTTTTCGAAATCGCTGTAGGTGATGATGGCCTCTCCCCGGAGCGTAAGATGCCCCTCATAGGGAATTCTCTTCGGAACATTGTCAAAGTTCATGGCATTTCCGGTGATCACTTCTCCGATCTCCCCGTTTCCCCGGGTCACGGCTTTCAAAAGCCTGCCCCCTTCATAGGTGAGGACAACGGTAAGGCCGTCCAGTTTCCAGCTTAAGACACCTTCGTGTCCGGAAAGCCAGGAAGATAGATCCTCAACACTTTTTGTCTTATCCAGAGAAAGCATCGGGGAGGCATGCCGTTCCTTCGGCAGCTCGGATACCACTTTCACACCGACATTCTGTGTCGGGGAATCCGGCAGAATGATCCCGGTTTCCTTTTCAAGCAAAAGAAGTTCATCATACAGACGGTCATACTCGATATTCGGCATGATCTCGACTCCCATCTGATAATACGCAAGGGAGGCCCCATTCAATATTCTGATCAGTTCAGTCATTCTGTCCATAACATACCTCTTCAGAATATATTGTAACAGAAAAGCGCGGCACAGGCAACCGGGAAATCAGATTCCTCACTGCGTTCGGAATGACAGGCGGGGTTGGAATACATGAAGAAGTCGGAGGCCAAG
>JAZUHZ010000040.1:0-5657 GCA_045642005.1 Candidatus Avilachnospira sp. | reverse complement strand
CTTCCGGGCTGTGCGGGGAAAGGCGTGCCTCGTGACCTGCGAGCACGGCTTTTCGTTCCGAAAGGCCCCGGTTCATGGCGCCTGCGAGCATGGTCTCATACCCCCGCAGCTCGCCTTCAAAGGCCGAAAGGTCCATGGTGGCAAGTTCCGCCGCAGCGCTTGGGGTCGGCGCCCTGAGGTCCGCGACAAAGTCGGCAATGGTAAAGTCGGTTTCGTGACCGACGGCGGAGATCACAGGAGTCCTGCATTCGGAAATTGCCCTGGCCACAATTTCCTCGTTAAAGGCCCAGAGATCCTCGATGGATCCCCCGCCGCGCCCGACGATCATGACATCCATCCCGAGAGCGTCAAGGCGCCGGATGGCGTTTACGATGGAGGGAGCGGCCGCCTCCCCCTGTACGATGGCAGGCGCAAGCACCAGTTCCACATAGGGATCTCTTCGCTTCGCCACGTTGCAGATATCCCGGATCGCCGCCCCGCTTTCCGCGGTAACGATCCCGATTTTCCGTACGTACCGGGGTACCGGCTTTTTATACATGGGATCAAACATCCCCATTTCGGCAAGTTCTTCTTTAAGCCGGAGAAAACGTTCGAAGAGCACCCCGTCCCCGGGAAGGCGGATGCGGTCTGCAATAAGTTCCAGCTTCCCGCTCTTTTCATAAACGGTGATCTGTCCGCCGGCCTCCACCTGCTGTCCGTCGCAGAGCCGGATCGTAAGTCCCTGCCTTCTCGACTGAAACATCACGCAGTCCAAAGACCCGCCCGCATCTTTCAGGGTGAAGTAGATGTGGCCGGAGGGGTGATACTTGCAGTTGCTGATCTCCCCGGCCACGGTGATCCTCGTCAGGGCATAATCCCGCTGAAAAAGTGTCTTTATGTAGTTGTTTACCTGCGATACGGTAAATACTCCGGACATTGGTTATTCGTTTTTCACTAATTTCGCGAGGATCCCGTTCACAAAAGCCGGGGTCTCGTCGTTGCAGTATTCCTTGGTGAGGTCTACGGCCTCGTTGATGGCCACCTTGACCGGAACCTCCGTATCATAAAAAATCTCATAGAGGGCCAGCCTCAGGATATTGAGCTCTGCCTTTCCCATGCGGCTCGTCTTCCATCCCTGAGAAACCGAATCGATCTTTTCGTCGAGTTCCGCTTTCCGGTCATAGATCCCGAGCGTTTTCTGAATGATCTCTGCTCTCTCGAGGTCTGCGGCCTTTTCCTCAGCCGTATCGTCCAGATAACGGATCACCAGTTCCCTGTTGTCCTCATTTTCATGGAATCCCAGGGAGAAAAGCGCCAGGAACACCTGTTCTCTTATCTCATGTCGTGTCATTTTTCGTCCTCAAACCGTCTTTCCGGCATCCACTCCCGCCACATGGATATTGATCTCTGTCACGCGGAGTCCTGTCATATTTTCCACCTGGCTCTTTACCTTGTCGTGCACCTTCTGGCAGACGGCAGGAATCACCGAACCGTAAGTCACGATCAGAGAAAGGTCAATACTTACGGTGTCATCCTCTCCGAGCGAGATCTTCACACCTTTGGAGAGATTCTTTACGCCAAGCTTTGCAATCAGTTCATTGGTAATATTCCCGGCCATGCTGGCAACCCCGTCAATATCGGTGGCGGCAAGCGCCGCGATCGAAGCGATGGCGTCATCGGAAATCTTTACCGAGCTGGTAGTCTCTGTGCCGATATTTTCTTCCATTTTTGCGTCTCCTTACTTTAGAGCATTTTACGCGTCTCATTATAGCACGACTCCGTCAAAATGTAAAACGCTGTTGACCGCGACGAAAGAAAATAGTATAATCATCCGCAGCTGGGGGCGCATAAAGCTGAGATTGAGGTTATCCTCTGTCCCTTATCACCTGAACAGGATAATGCCTGCGTAGGGAAGCTCGAGAGCCCTCCTTTTTGAAGGAGGTTTTTTTATGTCCAGAAGAACAGAAAGACTTGTTACCTGTTCCCTTTCCGTGGCCCTGGCCACGGTACTCAGTATGGTGCGGCTGTTCCGTTTCCCCTTCGGAGGATCCGTCACGCTGTGCTGTATGCTTTTTGTCTACCTGCCGTCCTGGCTCTACGGTGTCCGCACGGGGCTTCTGTGCGGGCTGCTTTACGGTCTCACACAGTTTGTCACCGGGCCGTATTTCATGAGCGTGCCGCAGTTTCTCTTTGACTACATCTTTGCCTTTACGGTAATGGGTCTCGGGGGATACTTTGCCAATGCGGCATCCGGTCTCGAAAAGGGCTATATCATCGCCGTCCTCGGCCGGTGGATCATGGCCGGGATTGCCGGCCTCATCTGGGTCTCCCTCGGGTCCGAAGTCTGGGACGGATGGGCGCCGCTTCCCTACTCGCTCTGCTATAACGGATGCTATATCTTTGCGGAAGCCCTCATCACCCTCATCATCCTCCGGATCCCCGCAGTTCGGAAAGCGCTCCTTATGGTAAAGGAGCGGTCCCGCTCATAAGGTGAGCTGATCCCGGATCTTCTCAAGAAGTCCGGCCGAGATTCCGCGCACATTCACAAGTTCATCCACCGACGTAAAGCCTCCGTGTTCTTCCCTGTAGGAAAGGATTGCGGAGGCTTTCGCGTCCCCGATTCCGCTTAAAGTCTCCAGTTCCTCTTTCTCTGCCGTATTGATATTGACAAGGCCCGCCTGCGTCTCCGTATACTGCGACACGGCCTCCGTAAACCGCCCGTCTTCGATCATTGCAGTGATTTCTTCCCGAAGGGCCTCCCGTACGGCCTCCCCGGCTTCTTCCCCGATCACCTCGCGAAGAAGCACCTTAAGCTCCTCTTTCTCAAGGTCGGAGAAGCCCCCGGCCGTCTCCGTTTCCGGCGCAGTTTCCACGGGGAAGATCGTAAGTTCCGTCCCCTCTTCCGTCTCTGCCTGCTCCGTAATATCCTCCCCTTCCGCGAAAAGAAGGAGGCGGCTTTCGTCTTCCGGCACCTCTTTCACATAAAAAGCAGCCGATGTGATCACACCGGCTGCAATGAGCAGTACCTTCCAGTATTGTCTTAAAATTTTCATCGTGTTCCCTTCCGGTCACACGGTAATCCGCACGGTTACTATACCCCCATTTTCTGCAGATTGCAAGGGATTTCAGAACGCCCAGACGCCGTTTCGGAAGATTTCCGTTTCCGACCCGTCCCCTGTCTCCGCCGTGATGAGAAGATCTGCCGTACCGATCATGAAATCCACATGGATCATGGAATCGTTGATGCCCATTTTCCGCGCTTCCTCGAGCGTATACTTCTCGTAATCCTTAAGGGAATCCGGGAAGCCTGCGCCAAGCGCCAGATGGCAGGCGGCATTTTCATCAAACAACGTGTTGTAGAAAAGGATCCCGCTCTCCCGGATCGGAGAGGTATAGGGTACCAGGGCGCACTCTCCGAGGTAAGCGCTTGTTTCATCCATCGTGATCATCTCGGTAAGAAGTTCTGCATTCTTCTTTGCATCCCATTCGACAGCTTTACCGTCCCGGAAGCGGATCCAGAAATCCTCAATGAGCTGACCCTGATAGGAAAGCGGCAGAGACGCATAGACGATGCCCTCCGCCTTTCCCTTCATCGGAGAGATAAAGCATTCCTCCGAAGGAATATTGGGGTTAAACTCAATGTTCTGAAGGCTCATCTCACTGGCTGCCTTGAACTCGGCTTCGGGGATCATGCCGACGGTAAAGTCCGTGCCGTTTCCTGCGCGGTAGTGAAGGGAACGGATCCCGAGGGAATTTAAGTATTTGCAGCGGCGGTGCAGCTCATCATTATGTTTCCTCCAGTTTTCGCACGGGTCTCCGGTATCTGAACGGCTTGTCTTTAAGATAGCTTCCCAGAGCTTCTCCACCGCCTGTTTTCCGGTCATGTGCGGGAACAGTTTCCGCGCCCATTTCTCTCCCGGCACGGCGGCGATACACCACTGGTACTTATTCTCGATCTGATCCCGGTAGGACTTATAGACCGGATACCGTTTCTGTTTGGCTTTGGCCACCTTGTCTGAGCGGATTCCCCTGAGGCCGTCCGGATCATCGGATTCGAGATAAATGCGGCAGGGAATCTTTTCGACATAGCGCTGCCACCGGGCCTCCTCTTCTTTTGTGATCTCGGACAGAACTTTCTGGTGTTCATGACGGTATCTCAGTTTGGTAAAGGGCTGGTACTCCCAGTCGATCACCACCTTCGAAGCGCCTAAACGGTAACAGGCCTCTGCTACCATGAGGACAAATTCCGGCTGGTCAAGACCCGCGTCAATATAGACTTCCTGTCCTTTCTGGACGTTGACGCCCATTCCGGCGATAAGCTCCGCATATTTTTTTAAGACTGTTTTCTTCATTTGCTGATCACTTCCCCTTCCGATGTGACATTGATCTCCTGCAGGCGGCAGATCACGATATATCTGGCATTTTTCTCCTCATAGGTACAGGTGGAAAGCGTTACATAACGGTCCTTAAGGCCGTATTCCACCGGAATGTCGTACTCGGAGAGTGCTTTCATGTCAAATAAAAACTGCTCCTTCGCAGCGTCAGACATTAGCCCTGCATAGATATAGGAATCCAGGTTGGTATTATAGGCGCCGACCACTTCGAGCATGTAGTTGCCGTAGGGACTGAAATAGTAAAGAGCCGGATGCTTCTTGTAGAAATCCTCCCGCCGGAATTCCCTGAGCGTCCCGAACATGGACCCGTCTTTCATATTGTGACCGTAAATCACCGTGTTAAAGGCGCTGAGATCCGGTGTATAAAGGCTGTCAATAAAGAGAGACCCGCCGCTGGCCCAGGTGCCGTCCGGACGGTGATGCAGATACTCGTCGTTATTGGCACAGTGCATGACCGGATAATTGATCTTGGTATCCGCGCAGTAAAGCCAGCCGGTGATGTCTTTATTCTTTTCCTTTAGTGCCGTAAAATCCACGGTAAACGGGAGCTCTACGGTAAGAAGTTCCTTCTCCCGGAGGATCTTTCCGGTGATCGGATCCATCTTTTCCCGGATCACCTCGTAGCTTGCCTCGGCTTTCTCCTCTGAAACACCGGCTTCCGCGAGTTCCTCCACCGCCTGCTGCGTCTTTCTGCTGTCAAGAAGATAGGTTCCCAGTTTATAGGCGGAAAAGCCAAACGTAAGGAGCGCCAGCAGGATGACTGCTGTCATGAAGGGATTTCCTTTTTTCTTTTTCTTTTCCATATCACGTACCTCTCTTCCTGTCCTATCCCTTCTCTTCCGGCACCGGCTTCACCGAGACTTCTCCGGAATCAAGGACCGTACATCCTTCCTCCGTCGCCACAAGAAGACGGGCACGATCATCGATCCCCTGTACCGTTCCTTCGCGCGTCACGCCGTTTTCCGTGAAGGTGACGTGTTTCCCGGCAAGGAACGAATGCTTTCGGTAGGCGGAAAGCACTGCTTCCCTTCCCTCTTTCCCGGAAAAAGCGAAGTCCACGGTCGTAAGGATCCGGGAAGCCACGAGGAAGGGAACCTCCGATACATCCCCCGCATAGGGAATCGTTCCGGCAACGGCCTGAACTTCCTGCGGCATTTTCCGGATATCCGCATTCAGGTTGATGCCGACACCCGTCACCGCGTACCGTAAGAGTCCCGTCTCCGGATCAGTCACAGCCTCGGTCAGGATTCCGGCAACTTTCTTACCCCCAAGATAGATGTCATT